>JBLHNW010000182.1:0-7687 GCA_047622205.1 Paraglaciecola sp. | reverse complement strand
AAAAAAACTAAATAGACCATAAATCGAAAAAATAAGTAATTTCATCTTCAAAGCTGTTAATTTATTAGAACTGCATGCTAATTTTAGCAGGGAGTACTGTAAAGGGACAATTTCTGATTAGTTGCTTGATAATGTGTGAGTAACTATCCCGGAAAGTTCATTTTTTACGAAAGTTGTCGTTTGCTTTATATCACGTGTATCCGCTCAAACAGAGTTCCTGGCAAATTACACAGTTGACGTAATTTAGCTAGTTGGGCAATTGCCATAGGTGACGTCATGCAGTAGGCATCACTCTTACAATTGTTTTCGATAGCCATCAGATAGGACGCTACTAAATGTTCCTCAGCGCCAAGAGCTGCTCCTTGGTATTCCGCCGCATGAACCACAACCCCCAAGATTGTTGCTTAAACTGTAGAGAGAAACTCGTCAAATTTAGCAAATAACGTTTGGCCATACTGATGCCCATTGCACCTTTTATTGTATAAATCACAATGTTGTCTTGACGCTCCATTTTGGTAGCTGCCACTTCTACTTTGGAATGATAAAATGTTAGACATCTGGCCTCGGTTGACTATCGGGATTAGCTTCAGTGATTTATTATACGAACAAAAAACAAGCGATAAAGGTCTGACCAGTAATTTTAGACTAAAGTATTAGAGATATAAGCGATTCGTTTTAGATTTTTCTATTATTCGATAATTATTTATGTAATTGCTGACAAAGGTTTTTTAAACCCGAGGTCAATCGAGGCGTAAACCTGTGTAGTTGGTCTGGATTAACCACCATTAAATCTATTGGCATTTTACCCGCTTGACTGCGCCAAAAAGTATCTGCATCACTTAAAGAAGTATGTATTGCAGCGATAATTTTTTGTGGTTTACGACGAATAACTTGTTCCATGTTTACTTCCGGGTAAGGGGTGGGAGCATTGTGAAATATATTCCTGGCACCACATATGTTGAGTAGTTGATTAGCCCAGGCTGTGCCGCCAATAGTCATTAGTGGCCGGGGCCACATATAATAGAAAACGGCGATTTTTTTCTCAGACTGATATTGAGTTTTAATATTTTCCAGCTCTGAGGAAAATGCATCTGCAATTTTTACTCCTTTGTCTGCCTTACCTAGCAACTTTCCCAGTTGTCGCAAATCACTACTAATATCTGCAGGTGTTATCGGATTGGAGTGGTAAATTTTATATCCCAATGATTTCAGGCGCGCCAAATCCTGAGGCTTGTTTCCTCCTTGCCAGGCCAGGATCAGATCAGGCCGTAAACGCATGATTTTTTCAAAATCCACACCGTTATGATTGGCCACCGATGGTAGCAATAATGCATCTTTTGGAAAGTTACTGTAATCACTTACTGCTACCAGTTTGTCTTCAGCACCCAGTGCGTATACTAATTCAGTAGTATGCGGAGCAAGGCTGATAACCCTCTCGTGCGCCCAGACCATCGAACTGAAGACTGTGAGGCAGAAAATGGTGAACATGCCACGACGTGTTTGACCGCTTGAGATGGGCTGCTGCATTTTATTTCCAAGCATATAAGATAGTGCCCAATAAAAAACTCATTACCAGTATAATTACTTTGGCTTTTTGTACTGCACTTATAGTGCGTTTAATGTCCATGTGACGCACAATACGCTCACCTCCGCATCTAGGTGCTCGCACTTTGACGCTGTTGTAATAAGTTGGGCCACTTAGTTCAATGCCCAATGCGCCTCCTTGCAAATTTAATAACAACGTACGGGTGTTTTTGTGTTTGGGTAAATTGCGATAAGCCTTTATCGCAGCAATGATATCTTGCCCCAATATGAAAGCCAACGCAGCCAATCTGACCGGCAGCCACTGCAGGAGTGCAACAAGTTGAGCCAAGGGAGAACCAAAGTAAGTAAAGCGAAGTATCTTGGTATTCCAACAATGGGAAAACTCATACAGCAAACGATAAGTCAAAGCGCCGACACCGCCAAAAATAAAATACCAAAAAATGACTGTAAAAAATTGTTGGTTAAATCTCAGGAGCAAACTTTCTATGTTCGCTTTGGCAATGCCAACCGACGATAATTTGTCTGTTTCCCGCAAGACTATGTTTGATGCTAAATGCCGTGAGAGTGCCTTTTTTTGTTTAGCTAATGCATCAGAAATTTTACAGCTTTGTTTGACAATCACTTGAAACTGTATAGCCATTAACAACAAAACCGCCTCAAAAAATATTGGAAATTCTGCAAAACTAATAAAAATAGCCAAGATGGTCATAAACGGCGCGAGCAGAACTAAAAACCCCAGAGTTCCGGATATTTTTTGCTGCATTTCACTGCGTCGTGGATCTTTATGGGAGTGAAGTGGATGCACTTTATCGGCCATACGTATGGCCAATAATTTTGCAAAACTAAGGGGATGATATTTATCAGGCCAAGCCCAAATATGGTCGATCATAACCACCATCAGCAGCACCCAAACGGTTTGTAGTGCTGGGTGTGTTAATAATTCTAATGGTTCAAACACTTACAGTGTATCTCGTATTAAGCTTGTGCGGTGGCGGTGAGTTCAGAAATAGTCTGCATCACTAATTGTGCTGAATGTTTAGCGGCTTTCTGCAAATAAGCTTCAAACGAGACAGTAGAGGTCTTTCCGGCAATATCGGATAGGCTACGGATCACTAAAAATGGCGTATTCAGTAAATAGCAACTTTGACCAATTGCCGCACCTTCCATTTCAACTGCGCACATCAGTGGGAATAGTTGGCGCAATTTTTCAGCTGCATCATCACTGCCAATAAACGAATCACCAGTGCATATTAGCCCTTTAATACTTTTTGTTTGCCCAAGTGTCATGGCCGCTTTTTCAGCTGCGAGGACAATGCGTTCATCGCATTCAAAACTGGTCGGCATTCCGGCGTTTTGCCCCAATTCGTAACCAAAATGGGTGAGATCTGCATCATGATGCTGAACGTGACTGGCTATCACAACATCACCGATATCCAGGTCCTGATGAAAACCTCCAGCGGAGCCCGTGTTGACGACATAGTCAGGGTGATATTGCGTAATCATTATTGTTGTCGCAACAGCTGCGGCTACTTTACCAATGCCACATTTTACTAGGGCAATATCGGCACCATTTAATTCACCGGTATAAATTGTTAAGTGTTTATGTCGAGACTCATTAAAATTGCTCAGGGATTGCTTTAAAAGAGTTATTTCTTCATCCATGGCACCGAGGATTGCTATTTTCATTATTCAGATCTTGATTTACGTATCAAAAGGGCAGAGAGTTTATTACGGATAAGGATTTTAATAAACAGACTGAGCATAGCTAACTCAATAGTTTTTGCGGATCCCTCAAGTATGGGAATAAATGGAGTACATGTTACTGAACTTTGTACCTGTATTGGTAGTCTTTAATGTATGCGGTAATTCATCAATTAATATTTTGCTACCGGTGGAAGATATTCGATAATCCAAAAGGTCAGTGTAAACTGAGGTCGAGAACGTTCGACGGATGACAACAAACACCTTAACATTTGCGCGTATTAGTTAGTAAGCGATGAGCACTGGCGAAATAATAAAATGAGGAGTTACGTGCTTATAAAGTAGGCTTTGTTAGGAGGTAAGGTGCGTCGATTTAAATATTTTGTAGTGTTACTTGTTGTTTTTCTACTTACAGCCTGCGAAAGCTCATCTTCGCGATTAACCTCTGTCAAACCAGTTTTACATGATGGCGCTTTTCCAGAATTCGCCGATTATCCCCTGGAAACCGAACAGCAAATATTTGAATTAAATGACGATGCCAAAGCATTCGTTGCGCAAAGCCTAAAAGGTGTATTTGATCCTACAGATCAAATTGAAGTGCTGGTAAAAAGAGTATTTTCTCGCTCACAATTCAATCTGCTGTATAGGGCCGACGCCAATACCACTGCAATTCAAACATTTGAGAATGGAGCTGCAAATTGTTTGTCCATGTCTATCATGACCTATGCATTGGCCACAGAAGCTGGGTTTGGGGTTAGATTCCAGGATATTGAAGTGCCGGAGTATTGGACACGTCGTGAGGGCCGTAGTTTATTGAATGAGCATATAAATTTACAAGTTTTGCCGAAGCCGGATAGGAATTCTATACGTTTCTTGACCAAGGGCTTTGAAGTGGATTTTGATGCCCAGTCAACCCGCACGCATTCGACTAAGACCCTTCTTACCCTACAGCAAGTTCAGTCTATGTTTTACAACAACAAAGGTGCTGATGCTTTACTAAAAGGGCAATATGATAAAGCATACGCATATTTTAGAGGGGCTATTAATCTTGAACCCGGTTCCGCTGCAACATTGGCGAATTTGGGCTTTCTTTATCGTCTAAACGGAAACTTCCAATTTGCCGAAGAAAGCTATCTGCAAGCGATTAATGTCGATCAGGATAATCTGACAGCCTGGGGAAATTTGGCATTTTTATACCGATATACGAAACGCTTTGAGCTGGCTACCGAAATATCTAATCGTGTTGAAGCAAAAAGGGCAATGAACCCATTTTATCATGTAAATTTGGGTGATATGGAGTATGAAAACAAAAACTGGCAACTCGCATTAGGTCACTATAGGGCTGCTCTCAAATTAGAGAAAAACTATCATGAGGTTTTTTTTGGCCTGGGTAAAACGTATTTTGAATTAGGTGATTTTGCTCGCAGCCAACGTTATTTGAAATTGGCCAAGAAGAAGTCACGTACTGAACAGGAAGAAGAAATTTATCAAGGTAAACTTGCACTATTGAGTCGTCTTAGAAAATCGTGAATGACCAGTTATACCCGTACCACCTCAAAATTATCGCTGAAACGCCCAGTTTGAAGTGGTATCGGTATAGTAGGGAGAGATTGCCAATGTTAGGGATGAACGGGGTGGTGTTAAGGCCGCAAAGCGTTTAAATTTAGTAATGGTGTTTAAGAGGAGAAACAATATGCGATACATTCTGCATTGTCTGAGGTTTGCTACTTTTATGCTCATCTCAATTCTATTGTCCGGGTGCACGTCAACCCAGCAAGTGGTTATCGATCCTGCTACTTTTTTATATGACCAGGGTTTTAACGGTTTTGAAACTATTCAAATCGAGACAGAAGAACAAGTTTTTGGACTCGATCTGGCAGCGAAGAATTTTGTCAGAGATTCGATTAGACACGTCGCAAAGTCTAGCGATCAAATGAAGCTCTTTGTTCACGATATATTTGATCACTCTAAATTCAATCTTTTATATAAAGGTGACGCTAACACCACTGCCAGTGAAACCTTCGGCAACCGAGCAGCTAACTGTTTATCAATGTCTATTATGACCTATTCCCTAGCTCGAGAAGCCGGCTTTGGTGTGAAGTTTCAGGCTGTGAAAATCCCTGAATATTGGACACGGCGAGCTGGATACAGTTTATTAAACGGTCATATTAATTTACGAATGGTACCTCGACCTGCTCAAAGCGTAATCAGCTTTACCAATTTAGGATATCAGGTGGATTTTGATCCTCAAAACGGTCTAAAACATTTCCCCAAAAATTTTGTATCAAAAGAATACGTATTATCCATGTTTTATAATAACAAGGGCGCTGATGCCTTGTTGTCAAAAAATTTCACTAAAGCCTATGCTTATTTCCGTGCCGCATTGCAATTGACACCCGAATTTGATTCCGCGTGGGTAAATCTTGGATTTCTCTATCGGCTTAACAATTTTTATGAACAGGCTGAAAATGCTTACTTACAAGCCTTGGTCATTGACCAAAATAGTTTGACCGCTTGGGAAAATCTCGGGCTTTTATACCAGTTTTCTGATCAGCCTGATAAGGCAAAGGAGATCCTAGCGAAAGTTGAATTTAGGCGAAAGAATAATCCGTATTATCATCTCAACCTTGGCGAACGAGAATTAGAAAATCATAATTTACAGTATGCACTACAACATTATCGTAAAGCCTTATCACTGGATAAAACCCAGCACGAAATTTATTTTGGCTTGGCAAAAACTTACTATCAATTGGGAGAGCTGGAACGCAGCCAGAGATACCTGAAGCAGGCAAAACGCAAATCTCGCAACAAGCAAGAGCAGAATAAATATCAAGGTAAGTTAGATTTGTTAAGTCGTTTGTGATCAATCGTTTTGTTACGAGCATCCTCAATATCATTGCGTAAATGATATAATTGAGAGAATTGGCTGCTTATTCTTTACAGCCGCTTCGGGATCAATTTGTTGCTTTTGCTTAGGCCTGACCGCTTTAAACTCCCGCTGGGTCCGTCATTTTTCGGTAGTATGGGTTTATACCAAGCAAACAACTAGGCTACGCCGAGTTCTTCCAAACGTTCTTTTAAGTAACTTTTAGCAGTATGTCTGGCCGACAAGATCACTTCTGGGTCTGGATGCAAAAATAAGGGCAGGGATATGCGAGACTTGGTTTGATCTGCCCCTTTTGGGTTAATGACTCTGTGGGTAGTAGATGGAAAGTACCCCGCAGAAGCTTCTTGCAGCATATCGCCAATATTGACAATCAAATTGCCAAAATCACACGGTACATCGATCCATTCATCACCTGTACCCTTGACCTGCAAACCGGGTTCATTCGCCGCAGGTAGCAAGGTAATTAAGTTAATGTCTTCGTGGGCAGCGGCGCGAATTGCATCAGGTTCTTCACCTCCTGACAGTGGTGGATAATGCAGGATACGTAACAGTGTTTGTTCACTATTGGTGACCATGCTTGACAGCGTTTGGCTGTAGTGAAGGGACACTTCTTCTGGGGAGTACTTTTCTATCCAGAACAATAATTCTGCGGCAAGATCACTTGTCGCCTGATGATAGTCAACTAACTCCTGCTTTAGCTCTGTTGGACATCTACCCCAGGGGTAATAGTGAAAATACTCTTTGATATCTTTTTTCTTAAAACCCTTAGCCGTTTCTGAAACTTGAGTTGAAAAAAAACCGTCGTGTGTAGCACGATCAAAAGTATATTTATTTTTTTCCTCACTATTGAAAAAGGCCTGCCAATTTTTATAAATGCTGGCGACTGCAGACTGCTTAATGGGATGATTTTTCAATACGCCAAAACCCGTCTGACGAAGGGACTCAACAAAAAGCTCACCTGCGTTTGGGGCCATATAATCGACGGCAACTAACTTCATAACTAATCCTAATATTTACTTGTAAAGACAATGAGTATAATTGCCGTAACTAATTCGTAGTCTCAATCTACAGACTTAAAAATAAGCCAGCCAGTGCAGCACTCATTAAATTTGCCAAAGTTGCTGCTAACACGGCCTTCAGGCCAAGTTGGGCGATTTCTTTACGACGGGTAGGCGCCAAGACTCCGATCCCACCCATTAATATGGCAATTGATGAGAGATTTGCAAAGCCGCAAAGTGAAAATATCACTATAGCTTGGGTCAACGGAGAAAGTTCTGACTGGTATTTTAGGAAATCCAGGTAGGCGACAAACTCGTTAACTACCACTTTCTGTCCGATAAAGCTGCCAGCGATGTTGGCTTCTTCCCACGGCACACCGAGTGTCCATGCAAGAGGCTGAAATACATAACCTAAAATTATCTGCAAGGACAAATCACCTGCACCAAATAGGCCTCCGGCCCAACCAACTATCCCGTTAAGTAAAGCGATTAAGGCAATAAAAGCCAGCAACATCGCTCCTACATTTAAAGCTAAGTGTAATCCGGAAGCCGCACC
>JBLHNW010000181.1:0-7696 GCA_047622205.1 Paraglaciecola sp. | reverse complement strand
AGTATGACAAAAGCGTTGAATAACGGGCAAATGCGGTGGAGCGACAAGAGTATATATTTTCACGATGAACTATCTTTATTTACCTACCTTTGGTCGCAATATGAATACTTTTTGTTACATTTAGGAAATAGGGCCTACCCGAAGTTGCCGCGTTTTGTAGAAATTTGGAAATTCAAGAGAGTGGCTCAATAAGAAGTATAACGAGGAGAATATTTACATGGACACCCATTGTAAATTGTAAATATTGTCAAATAACTCTAGATATCTGATTGAATTGCAATGGGGGTCTGGGTAATTCTTAAGCTGACACCAGACAAAATTGGTACATGACTAAATTTGACAGACGCCCATGTGACCAGACTGTGTGAAAACCATTAGAATTTAAAGCATAAAAAATAATCTCCACAAAGGCTGCAATATTTCAATATAAACTCAACTTGAAACCCACTTGTGAAGCTAAATTGCTAATTTTATCGGCGCAATTCTCCTCTTTCTGTAAAAAATCAAGATTTTCACACCGCCTATGACAATTGTAGTCGATAATACTTTGCTTAATGCTAATATTTGGCACAAAACTGGACGTTTCACTATATTTTCATTTATTTTGAATTGAGTTTTAAGACATGGGTAAGCTAGGAAGTTCGGAGCTTGGCGAATCCGTACCTAGGAATGACATTTGTTAACGTCCATGTTAAATTTCTGGCGAAATTTAATTTTAAGTAATTGTAATATCTCAGTTTTGGCACTTTCTTAATTAGTAGAAAAGGACCTAATATGCCTCAGTTCAAAGTCACATTCTTAGGGACTCTTATATTAGTTGTCTCATCTTTTACTCAAGCAAATGACTTTTTTCAACATCATGAAGTGTTGCATTCTAAGAGCCTAAATGAAGACAGAAGAGCGATAGTACAAATTCCTCGAAGCTATGCATCCGATTCTGAAAGAGAATATCCCGTCATTTATTTGCTAGATGGAATGGATAACCTACCAATGGTTTCTGGGATGTTGAATAGGCTGCAACAGTCAGATATTGCACCGGAGTTAATCATAGTAGCAATTGAAAATACGGATAGACTAAGGGATTTAACTCCGACTGTTAATTACGATCCAAGAGGGCCAGCGGGTAAAGGTGGCAGTGGAGATAAGTTTCTCGATTTTATCGAAATGGAATTAATCCCCCATATTAATCAAAAGTATCGTACTCATGACTTTAAAATATTCTTAGGAGCTTCAATCGGTGGGCTATTGGTGATCCACAGTCTCCAGTCTCGTCCCCATCTATTTCAAGCACATATGGCATTTAGTCCCGCTGTTTGGTGGGGAGACCGCACAACCGCCAAAAAGACTAAGGAGTTTATTTCTAAGGCAAAGGCCTTAGACAATTACTTGTATATGAATATTGGCGAAGAAGGAGGCGATATGCGTACTGTCTATGACGACTTACATTCATTTTTGCAGAAAAATAAACCAGAAAACCTTAAACTTAAAACTGACGCATTTGACACAGTCCCACATGGACTTACCGCTGCGGCAGGGGTGTTCAATGCCTTTCAAAATCTATTCTTGCCTTTAAATATGCCGCCTCAAGAACTTACATATGGCATGAAATCTGTTCATAGCTATTTTAGTCGTGTATCCCAGCAACGTGGTAAAACTATTTCCCCATCAGAGCGGGTAATAAACGGACTTGGCCATTATTTAGTTGACCAAAATGATTTATCAACGGCAATAGAATTATTTAAATTTAATACGAAACAACATTCCAACTCCGCAATCGCGCATAACAGTCTAGCTTATGCCTATGAGAAGAATGGCCAAATAAAGAATTCACTAAAACAGGTTAATTTGGCCTTAACGCTTTCGAAAGAGAGTGACAGTGGGTACGATGTTTATATTCAACGGAAAAATAGATTAATTTCAGCTGCAAAAAGCGCCATGAACTAACAGCAAACACTAGCGTAATTTAACGCGGACTTTCTGCCTGGCAGTCAACTTCCGCTAAGGCTCTAAACCGCGTATAAAGTAGTTAGGGGCCTATGGCTGTTTATTGCTGTAAGTTCAACTGGTCAACGCAACGCTATACTTAGATAAAGTGGAGGCGTTGCTATGAAGCAAAAAAAGAATGTTGTTGAGCATTGTCCTTGTTGATGAAATTACTCCATCTAACATGCTTTATGCCTGCAGCTTTGGCACACAGTTATTATTCGATGTTAGCCAAGTATGCTGTATCCTATTGCTATTGTTGATATACAAGGTAGTCATCCCAATGTTTCACCCCTCTTTGTCGAGTCGTTACGTGTTCAGTCGATATCTGGCTGTTGTCCTCATTTTATCGTCTGTTAGCGCCTGTGCTATTGATCAAGGCGGTAGTGTGCATCGCAATGATGAACCGTCAGTAAGTCAGATTGTAACTGTTCAGGATTTGGCATCTGCCATTGACCAGGCAGAGGCGCTTCCCTCGCGCTCAACCCTGGTGGTTCTGGATATTGATGATACCTTGCTAACAGCCACTGAATTTTTTGGTAGCGATAAGTGGTATGACTGGCAGCGCGGACGTGCGCTAAGTCCAAATGGAGAGCCTTTAGCTATCGCCGAAGCAGATAAGGTGAGTTGCCTGTTTGATACCTTGGGGATCAGCTACGAAATCGCCAAAAATCGTCCTACTCAAGCTAATATGGCCGGCTTGGTTAAGCAGGTGAATAACGACCTGTTAATTTTGACCGCGCGTTCGAGCGCTTATCGCGCGGCTACGATGAGAGAACTGAGCTACAACGGTTTGGATTTTAGTGACAAAGCGTTAACTCCTGTGAATGTAGGTTATCACTATGATTTCACCCATGGTGGACGTACCGCCAATGTAAGTTATGTGGATGGGGTATTTATGGTGCAGGGTATGGATAAGGGCGTGATGCTATTAGATCTGTTGGCGCGCACCAATAGAAACTATGACGCGGTACTGTTTGTCGATGACAAAACAAAGAATATCAATAATATGGCAAAAGCCATGGAAAATGCAGGTGTTGATTTCTATGGTTTTCATTATGTCAAGATTGACAAAACCGTGTCCTCCGCAGAAGTGACTCAGGCTCAGGCTGCAGCGAGTGATTTAACTAAACTGCTCAACAGCCATTTTGCCGACCGAGCAGAAATGATTAATGATGGCAAGTGTGCCTATTAACCTAGGCCTTGGCATTATCGTTATTGGTCGAAATAGACATGATTAAAAAATGAAATAAAAGGTGCGTTCCTTGCACCTGTGAAACTTTTATAGATTGCGTTTAAGGGTTATAGAACTCACCGTCTTTGCGTAGGTAAAACCAGTAGTTAATTAATAGACACACTGCGTAGAAAGCAGCAAAGCCAATCAGTGCAACTTCAGGTGTAGTGGCTTTTATCTGCTCGCCCAGTACTTTAGGGATGTAAAAGGCGCCGTAGGCAGCAATTGCTGATGTCCAACCTAGCACCGGCCCTGCTTGTTCCTTAGGAAAAACCATAGCAATGGTTCTGAAAGTCGAACCATTACCTATGCCTGTAGCGGCAAATAACAACAGGAATAGCACAAAGAAGGGAACGAAGTACTCTTCTGGCGTGGCAGACTGATAAGCCCCACGCATGTAATACGCAACACCTAAAGCGCTACCGACCATCACTACCGAACAGATCTGAGTAACAAAGGCACCGCCTAGTTTATCCGCCATCCAGCCACCTACAGGTCTGATTAAGGCTCCAATAAACGGCCCCATCCAGGCATACATTAAGGCGCTTGGGCCGTTGACATTGACAGTGTCGTGAGTCATCGCACCATCTACCATAATGTGGCTATAACCAAAGATTACTTTAATCGCCAAGGGGAATGACGCGGCAAAACCAATAAATGAACCAAAGGTCATAGTGTAAATAACGCTCATTACCCAAGTATGCTTGTTGTTAAAAATCTGATACTGGCGTGAAAGACTTTCGCCAATCTGACCGGGTAACATTTTTAGCAGTACCACTGTTGCCGCGACTACCAGCACCAGTACCAGTTCTTTTGGCACACCAAAACCTGAACCATTTGCAGATTCTGGCAACATTAACCACAAGCCTACGGCTGCGGTAACAAAACCAATAAATAACATCACGCTGATGAGAGCGAAGGAGAACAGAGGGCTACCAATATCGGGTGATATGTCTTTGGTGCGGATGTTATTCATACCGAACCAGGTTAACAAGAACAAGGGCACCAGTAGCAATAACCACAAGAAGCCCGCATTGGATATGAAACTTTCTGTGCCAGCCGGGATTTTACCAATCAAGGTACCAGAGGTGTTAACCAATATCATCGGATCACCACTGAATATCCCAAAGGCCGCAAAGGTCATAAATAAGGGCACCAGAATTTGCATGCTGGTAACGCCAAAATTACCGAGCCCCGCATTTAGCCCCAGGGCTAAGCCTTGTTGGCTTTTCGGAAAGAAAAAACTAATGTTCGACATTGAAGAGGCGAAATTACCACCACCTAGACCAGATAGCAGCGCTAGTATCTGAAATTGCCATAGGGGAGTATCCGGATTCTGCAGCGCAAAGCCGGCACCAATGGCCGGTATCATCAATAAGGCAGTGGTGAAGAAGATGGTGTTTCGTCCTCCGCACAGGCGAATGAAGAAACTACTGGGAATACGCAATGTTGCGCCCGTTAAACCGGCGATGGCCATCAAGGTAAACAACTCTGTCTTGGCAAAGGGAAAGCCTAGGTTAAGCATTTGCACCGTAATGATGCCCCAATACAGCCATACGGCAAAGCCAACAAGTAAACTTGGGATCGAAATCCACAGATTACGACTGGCTACTTTTTTTCCTTCTTGTTCCCAGAAATCGGGATCTTCGGGATCCCACTTATTTAGATCGGACATCTTATGTTCTCCGCTTACATTAGAATAATTACCCTCATACTATGGAAGAGGCTCTCTCTTCCCACAATCAGCATCAATAGGTAGTCGTCTCTTTATTAGGGGTCATAAAAATTGTCGATAGAATTTAGTTTTTTATCTGCAATATGTATTTATCTATATGATAGTTAAGGTTTAAATGTGATTTATTGGTCTTGCATTTGTACCTCTTAATAGGTAGTTGTGGTACCTAAACAAAAGCATATTAATTGTTAGGCATAAGCTCTATTCTAGACTTACTGTTTAGACGCGAATTGTTATCGTTCTCGGAGGCGACATGTACCAGAACCAACCGGCCACTATTATGATGGTTGACGATCATCCCTTACTACGCAAAGGGCTTGGGCAACTGCTGGAGTATGAAGACGATTTAAAGGTGGTGGCTGAAGCCAGTTCTGGTCAAGAGGCGATTGCCAAAGCCCTTGAATTTGAACCGGATCTGATCACTCTTGATCTCAACATGCAGGGTATGGACGGTCTGGAGACCCTTAAAATTTTGCGAGATAAGGGGGTCGATGCGCGAATAATAATGCTTACAGTGTCGGACAATGATGAAGATGTGGTAGAAGCTATTCGCTCTGGTGCTGATGGTTATTTATTGAAAGATATGGAGCCGGAGGAGATTATCGATAAGCTTAAAGAGGCTACGTTGGGTCAAATGGTGCTCAGCTCCAAGTTGACTGCAATTTTGGCCTGTGCGTTACGCAAACCAGAAAAAGCCGGCAGTCGCGCTCTGGCGAGCTTAACCAGTCGCGAGTATGAAATCCTCAAATTAATTGCCAAAGGTATGAGCAATAAATTAATTGCCAGAGAGTTGGATATTTCTGACGGTACGGTCAAAGTGCACGTTAAACATTTTCTGAAAAAACTTAACTTACGCTCCCGAGTTGAAGCGGCAGTGTGGATGGTGCATCACCAACATGGATAGCCGCTTGGATCGCATCCTCATGTTACTTCAAAATGACGGCCTTGCTTTCGCTAAGCCGACATTGCACATTTAGAAGCATACTAATAGCTCATATGACACTGCAATCATCATCCCTTAAAGCGAGTTTAAGGTGATTTCTATCATATCGTTAAAGCTGTTTTGTCGCTCATCAGAGGTGGTTTGTTCACCACTTATAATGTGATCGCTTACGGTACAAATTGCCAGAGCATTAGTCCCACACTCAGCTGCTACGCCATATAAGCCAGCAGCTTCCATTTCGACCCCCAGCACACCGTATTGTGCCATTAAGTTCATGACTTCTTTGTCAGGGCTATAAAATAAGTCGGCCGTGAATATGTTTCCCACATGGACCGTGGCTTTGTGCTCTCTGGCAGCGCGAACCGCAGGCTCCAATAGGTCATAACTGGCTGTGGCGGCAAACTCATAACCTTTTAGGCGCGTCTTATTAACATTTGAGTCGGTAGTCGCACCTATTGCGATGATCACGTCCCTGAGTTTTATTTCAGGTCGAATAGCGCCACAACTGCCCACTCGAATAATATTCTTCACCCCAAAAAATTTATATAACTCGTAGGAGTAAATGGAGATAGATGGCACTCCCATGCCGGAGCCCATAACTGAAACCGGCTTTCCCTGATACATTCCGGTATATCCAAACATATTACGTACTTCATTTACCTGCTTGACCTCAGTAAGAAAATTGTCTGCAATATATTTGGCACGTAAAGGATCACCTGGCATTAACACGGTTTCGGCGAAATCTCCTAGTTTGGCTGATATATGTGGTGTCGTCATAAAATATAACTCCTAGCTATTTTTTTGTCTTAATGGTGTGAGAAAAGATTGGCCATAATCCATGGGCGAAAGAGCAAACACATTGGCAATCGACTGACCGATATCAGCAAATGTTGTACGTGCACCAATGGACCCCGGTGCAACACTTTGGCCGTATGCCAACACGGGAATATTCTCCCGCGTATGATCCGTACCAGGCCACGTAGGATCACAACCGTGATCGGCGCTTAGCAGTAAAATATCATCCTCGCCCAGGGCGGCCATGATTTCGGGCAGACGTTGATCGAAAAACTCCAGCGCTGCCGCATAACCGTTGGTGTCTCGTCGATGTCCATAAGACGAATCAAAATCTACTAAATTAGTAAAAATAATACTGTTGTCGGTGCTGGTGCGCATAGCATCGAGGGTAAAATCTAACAACTGATTTAAACCCGTGGCTTTGATTTTTTCACTAATCCCTTGTTGGGCAAAAATGTCAGCAATTTTTCCTATGGAGATAACCCTGCCGCCTTGTTGGACTAATTTGTCCAGTACCGTGGGTGCTGGTGGCAATACAGAATAGTCCCGGCGGTTGCCGGTGCGTTCAAAATTAGAGCTATTACTGCCAATGAAAGGCCTGGCGATCACTCTGCCAATGTTATATTCGTCGAGCATTTCACGAGCAATCAGGCAAATTTCCAATAGTCGCTCCACACCAAATGTTTCTTCGTGGCAGGCAATCTGGAACACGCTGTCACCACTGGTATAACAAATAGGTTTACCGCTTTGCATGTGTTCTTCACCTAACTGCTGAAGAATAGTGGTACCAGAAGCGTGGCAATTACCTAAGATACCGGGTAGTTTGGCGCGTTTTACAAACTGGCTAATAAGCTCAGCAGGAAAGGAATTTTGTTTGTCTAAAAAGTATCCCCAGTCATACAGGACGGGCACCCCAGCCATTTCCCAGTGCCCGGATGGTGTATCTTTTCCTGAACTAATCTGTTTGGCGTAACCATGGGCACCCACTATCTCAACTTGTTTATCA
>JBLHNW010000180.1:0-7703 GCA_047622205.1 Paraglaciecola sp. | reverse complement strand
ATGGACAAAGTAAACGCCATGATTGAAGACTCAAAAGAAAATTTAGAAGTAACGCCCAAGCTCGATCCAAATAGCCCACTGGTAAAAGATCCCATTGCTGAAACCATCTCCTTTGACGATTTCGCCAAAATTGATTTGCGTGTTGTACGTATCGCCAAGGCGGAACATGTGGAAGGCGCAGATAAATTATTGCGTCTAGAACTCGATTTAGGCGGTGAAACTCGTCAGGTATTTGCTGGGATCAAGTCGGCCTACCAACCAGAAGACTTAGAAGGTAAGTTAACCGTAATGGTAGCTAACCTTGCCCCCAGAAAAATGCGTTTTGGATTATCAGAAGGCATGGTACTCGCAGCCGGTCCGGGTGGAGAAGACATATGGGTATTAAGTCCAGATGATGGAGCTCAGCCTGGTATGAAGGTAAAATAGTAGCGATTTGATTGAATGAAAAATAACAGAAGGACCAAATACAGCATTACTGAATTTGGACCTTCTGCAATATTCAAATAGACTTAATTCTTCGAGTTGCAAAGAAAACTTCCACCCAGTACCGATTTTAACTTAGTAGTATCAAAAACCTAAAATTCTGCACTATCGGGCATCCCCGGATAATCTCTATTCTACTTGTTCCAGATTCGCCGAATTGGTGCGCATACTCGCTCCTAGCGGTGCAAAATTAGTTTTCGCCTTCCACTTCGGCTTCACCATAGAAAGGGGCGCGACCCTTTTTTTAGCGACAATAATATACATAGAAGAAAGCAAAGACAGGTACTTCTCGGCCCACAAATAACTTCGCCCATGGGGCTTAAATTTTCGATTGAAGAATAACTCCGAAAATACAATTTGTTTTTGCTGGATCACTTCAAAACTCAATAAACCCAACCAATCTTTGATCCTTGGGGCACTAAAAAAACGCGCATCATGTAAAATATTTTGCGGATTTATAGGCAGGTATTTGAGCATTCCAGCGAGACTATAGGGATTAAAACCGACAATAACGACATGCCCGTTGGGGATAATAGCGCGGTCAACTTCCCGCAATATTTGGTGGGGATCTTGAGCAAAATCAAGTTCATGAACGATGAGAGCAGCATCAACACTATTTTCGCTAAGCGGCAATTCACGGGATAATGAGCATAAAGAACTATGTTCATTTACCTCCGGGGTAATATTCACCAAATGTTTTATCGGACATTGCGTAAGTGCTATTTCACTGCTTAAATTACCTATCTTAACTAAATGATAACCAAAAAATTGACGGCTGATTTCAGCAAGTTGTTGTTCAATTTCTACTTTTATTTCTGCGCCCAGCGGTATATCTTGCCATGACTTTGGATAACGTGGCTTAGTATGTAAAAACGCTGGCTTCATGAATATCTTAATTATCCAGTAGAAATAATAAAATCGACTTCTATCCTACTTGATTTTATTACGCTTAGTCATATTAATCTTATAAATAAGAGGTGAAAATGTCGTCAGTTAGTGTGTTACCAATAAAAGCCTTTAATGACAATTATATTTGGTGTTTGGCAGGTCAGGGAAATTGCGTGGTTGTTGATCCGGGTGATGCCGCCCCAGTCATTAATCATTGTAAAGTCAATAATTTAACTCTCACCGACATTCTGATTACCCATCATCACTGGGATCACACCAACGGCCTCACAGAACTTCTGAATGCATTTCCACATATCAATATTTATGGCCCAAAGAATGACAAAATCGCCCATATCACCCATTATTTGACTGAAGGTGACAGCATCGAATTAGCTAATCTGGGCGTTTCTTTTCAAGTTATTGAAGTGCCAGGGCATACCCTTGATCATATTGCTTATCATGGTGAGACTGGCCTTTTTTGTGGGGATACATTATTTTCAGCCGGATGTGGTCGATTATTTGAAGGCAGCCCTAAACAAATGTTTAACTCTTTACAAAAATTGACTGCTCTGCCTGCTCAGACGCCAGTATATTGCACTCATGAATATACTCTGGCGAACATCAAATTCGCCGAACAAGTAGAACCCAATAATAAGGATCTTTTGAACTATAAGGGCTGGGCTGAATCACAAAGAATTGAACTAAAACCAACGTTGCCATCCACTATCGCTCAGCAGCTTGCTATCAACCCTTTCTTGCGTGTGGAACAGGCAGACGTTAAACAGAGCGCTGAAACCTATCGGGGTAATGTGCTTTCAAGCCCCGATGAAACGTTTGCCGCACTGCGAAATTGGAAAGACAATTTTTAACCCTTTGCTGTAACGTGTTAGTATTGAAAAAGCATGTGATTGTTAGTATTTAGAACAATAAAAAGGACATATTAGTGCGCTTCGAAAAATATTACTGTCTTCTGATTTTGTTGTTTATTTCAGCCTGTCAATATACAGAAAAAGAACAGATTGTTGCCAGCCAACTTGAGCAAGAGCATCAAATTGCTGAGCAAATTGTTAACTCCTGTGAAGAACCAGGCCATGACGTGGAATACCTGTTTGATTGTGAATCGGCAAAGGCCGGGACGATCCCTATAACACATCCCGTTGCGGAAATTGTTATTCCATTGGCGCCAGCACCAGCAGTGCTAGAGATTGCCGAAGCCGAAGCCGAAGTTGTTGATATGTGGCAACGAATTAGTCAGCAACTGACTTTTCAAGTGACTGAGAATAGACGTGTAAGAAATCAGCGTAATTGGTATCTGAAACATCCAACCTATATGCAACGCGTAGCAAATAGGGCACATCCTTTCTTATATTTGATAGTTGAAGAGATTGAAAAACAGCAAATGCCCTTAGAGTTAGCATTGCTGCCTATTGTCGAAAGTGCGTTTGACCCCTTCGCATACTCCCATGGTCGAGCAGCGGGAATGTGGCAATTCATCCCAGGCACCGGCAAACGTTTTGGTATGAAGCAAACCTGGTGGTTTGACGGACGTCGCGATGTATTGACCTCAACTAAAGGTGCGATGTCTTACCTTAAATACCTGCACAAGATGTTTGATGGCAACTGGTTACATGCCCTTGCTGCCTATAACAGCGGTGAAGGTCGCGTAATGAAGGCGATTAAGAAAAACAAAAAGTTAGGTAAATCGACAGCATTCTGGGATTTGGATTTACCCAGAGAAACACGCGCTTATGTGCCTAAACTTCTAGCTCTGGCAGATATACTGACAAATAAAGAAAAATACAACTTTAGCTGGCCTAAAATTGACAATGTTAAAATAGTTGAAGTGGTAGATGTAGGCTCACAAATTGATTTGGCTTTAGCCGCTGACTTAGCCGGATTAACGATTAAAGAATTGCATGCACTAAACCCCGGGTTTAATCGCTGGGCGACAGATCCAGACGGTCCTTTTACATTGTTACTGCCAGTTGATAGAGTCGAAAAATTTAACCTCGCCATTCAACAAACTGAAAACAGCCAACGGCTCAACTGGGTAAGACATAAGGTAAAAAGAGGTGATAGTTTACTTAGGCTGGCGAATAAATATCACACCACCGCAGATATCATCATGCAGGTCAATGAACTTAAAAGTAACGTTATTCAGGCAGGTAAACACCTGGTAATTCCAGTGGCACTTAAGTCCTTGGCCTCTTATACCCTGTCTCAAGACAATCGTTTGGCTTCAACTCAAGCGCGTAAAAATGGATCCTATAAATTAAATCACACGGTTAAACGTGGCGATACCATGTGGGATCTAAGCCGTGAATATGATGTGAACTTACGACAATTTGCTAAGTGGAATGCCATGGCTCCCACCGACACCTTGCGCCCTGGTAAAAAATTGGTTATTTGGGTTAATCAGGTAAGTACTAAACAAGAGAAGAACGCTGTAATGCGAACTATCACCTATACGGTACGCAATGGTGATTCTCTGGCAAAAATTGCGGGGAAATTCAATGTTCAATTAAGTGACATTCAACGTTGGAACCAAATTGACCCGAAAAAATATATTCAGCCGGGACAAAAGCTCAAAATTTTCGTCGATGTAACGAGTACTTAATACTGCACGGGTCAGGTCAATCAGCATGCTTAATTTCAGTTTAAAACGTCTACGGGATAGTCACGAAGGGCCGTGGCTATTTGTCGACCTGACTATGCTCTTTTTGTTAGTGGTAAACCTGCTGTGGATCTTGCTCGATTCGCTTTTTGCAGCTGAATTTGTGCAATCAAATTTAACCGCATTGTCCCCATCTTTAGTTCAAGCCTACCTACCACTGCACGCCAACTTTGCCATTATCGATCTTGGCTTTATTAGCATATTTCTTACTGAGTTTTGTGTACGTTGGGTAGTAGCAATTTATCGCAAAGAATATATGCGATGGTACTTTTTTCCTTTTATTCATTGGTATGACCTAATCGGCTGTATCCCCCTCAGTGGAGCCAGAATATTTCGTCTACTGCGCGTATTTTCTATTTTATATCGACTGCAAAAATATCAAATTATTGATTTACGCAAAACCGCTTTGTATCGATTTTTGATGTTTTACTACAACGTATTTGTCGAAGAGTTGAGCGATCGAATAGTGATAAAAGTCCTTAGCGACGCACAACAAGATCTCGCAGCTGGTTCACCATTGATTGATGATATAAGCCGCAAAGTATTGGCTACAAGACAACACACCTTAACTGAATGGGCCGCGGCAATGCTGGTTCACATAGGCGAATCGATAGCGGATCAAGAACATGGCGAAACCGTTAGGGAACACGTAAAACAGAGTGTCGGCCATGCAGTTCGGAAAAATAATGAAGTCTCCACCCTGCGTCTAATACCCGTACTCGGTGGCAAAATCGAAGTTACTCTGGAAAATGCAGTGACCGACATTGTCACCCAATCTATTATTAATCTGCTACAAGATATTACCCCGAATAAGCTGAATGACCTGTTGAAGCATGGATTGAATAAATTTTCTGCAGAGGAGAAGTCGCTAGATAGTGAAGTGCTGTTGATCATCAATGAGTGCATCGAGTTGGTAAAAGAACATGTGGGTCACCAGCGTTGGAAAAGTGAATTGGATACAGCCCCTCAGACCACTAGTAATATGAGTAAATAACGTGGCATATTTAGAACTAAAAAGCCCTCCTGTATTGACCTTACTAATTTCTATTGGGTTAGTGTTTCTATTGAGACATCTTCAACTCGGGCCGGCACTGCCTGCGTGGACTTTGATGTTAGCGCCAGTGTTGCTTTGCGGTGGTGTTTTGGTCGCTCTGGGCGGGATTTGGCAATTTGGACGAGCACAAACCACCGTTGATCCAACACACCCTGACAAAGCCTCACAATTGGTCTGTGCAGGAATTTACCAATATACCCGAAACCCAATGTACGTAGGTATGGCGTTGGTGTTAAGCGCAGGTGTATTGAAGTCAGGTCTGTTGCTCAGCGTGCTATCGCTTCCATTGTTCGTCTGGTACATGACTCGTTTTCAAATTAAGCCGGAAGAACAAGCCCTAGAAGGAATTTTTGCTGAAGAATTCATTCAATACAAACAAAAGGTTAGGCGCTGGCTGTAAAGTAAAAAAGGGGCCAGAACCTTTAATTTGTCTTTCGTCTTCACTATCAAGCTGTTCACCGTAAATAGATTGATATTAGCCCGAACGAATAGTTAGTCTTTGTGTGTAATCACCAAGAGTAACTCAGATGAATCAACCAAGGCTGACTAGTAAGTTTAAGGTGTGGACTTCCACTATTTTATTATTCTCACTAGCAATAACGATCACTAGCATTGAAGCCTCCGAGAAAAATCAACCTATGAAAAAGCTCAGTTGGTTGCTCGGCAATTGGACCTTTGAAGATGCACAAGTGCATGGAAAATATTGGGAACGTGGTAGCCGCGACTGCACTCTCATATTAGATGAGCAATATATTCGTTGTGAATCTAAAGGCGTTTCAAATAAAGGCCAAATGCGATCTTATCATTTTATTTTGGGTTACAATTCGATGGACAAGCGTTATGAAATGCTTGGCCTAACCAGCAGTTATCCGAGACAAAATCTTTATATTATCAAACCTTCGAAAGACGGTCATAGACTTGAAATATTTAATCATTTCTGGACCGATGAAGGCATCGTTAAAAGCAACGAGGCTACGATTCAATACAATGGCGTTGATCAATATATATGGAATATACGAAATGGAGAATTAGACCAAGAAACCGGTCAGAATTCGGTTGGTTTTATCGATACTGTTAGTCGAGTAAAAGGAGCAAAGTGAACTTTCTGAATTGGCAGGAGAGTAAAAGCCGCTAACAAGCGAATAAGGTTTTTTAGAGAAACAATTGAGAAGCTTTTCTATGCTTGAACATCCGATATCAGATATCAGATACGAAACACCTAAGTTTACTATCACCCCAGATATTTCAAAGCTTGTGCACTGATAAACTCATTGGCCGCCTCCGATAGACATCTGCCAGATAAGTAACTTTTCCCCCCAGCATGATAAAGCAGCCAACCGTGCACTGTTTGTTCTATTTTGTTGACTTCAGCCCATGAAATTTTACTTTCAACATGAAAAGATTTACTACTGACGCAATTCTCATCAATTGTTAATGTCAGTTCGGTACCTGCCGCTTTGCTTATCATTTGTCTGGCTAACCACCATGGTTTTCGAAAACGTACACTTAAAGCCTCCAAAGCACCTAGGGCAACGACAAACCATGCGCCATAAGCGTTAATCTCTGTAAACAGGAGAATAGCCATGCCCAGAAAACCTAATATAAGAGATTTTAAATATACATTTCTGGAGTTATCTACAGTAATAGATTCATCAAAAGTTTCACTAAAATGGCTTTTATCTAGTATATAAGTTGTTGAATAAAAGAAAGGCGTGGTCATTAATATCTAAGGCTAAGTCAAAAATGCTAGTGTATCGAGAAGTGACCTGGCTTGGTAGATGTTTGTTGTGGTGATCAAGTAATATTGGACACAGCAATTATCGAGACACCCAACTTAACTCACCTGTTTGGTTTCAAGCCGGACTCGAGGTAAGGGGGAAATACCTTTACGAACCTATGGGTAAACAACAGGCTCGGAGATGACAGATACACGAAATCATATATCTTTTTGCCAATCTCGCTGAGATAAGTGTTTTTCTGAATATGCAGACATGACAATATGACCATCATCTGATGCTAGGTGTTAGTACAGGTAAATTGGCTACTTTTGAGCGTAATTCAGCAAAGCTCTTGCTCTGCCCATCCCTCGTAATCGTTTGTGGTTGGTGTGGGCTTTGAAATCACTCATCATCTACTCTGCCCCTACCGCATAACAGAAGTGTTTTTCGAATTCAGTGGTTACGGTGAGCCATTGCTCTAAGGTCAAGCCTAAACGCTCAAGAATGAGGTTTTGGCTGCTGTCTATATGTCCGGCTTTATCTTCACGAATACATCGTCCCGTTTAATCCACAAGCTCACAGTAACCCTTAAGGTGGTAGGCAATCCCCTTGTGCATATTCTGTCTGTGGTTGCCTAAAAAAGGCATGAGGGATGTGGGCTGAGGCCAACTTTTCTTAACGGCATGTATTTGTTTTTTTGATACTGGTGTGCTTGGTCGTTTCAGGCGTCTTGTCCATCTTAGCGCAAATGGGGTTTAGATCCACATAGGCCATACAGGCCATACAGGCCAATACGGCGCTTTCACCCAACAGGGCCTGCGATTTGAATCTGCCTTCCCAGAATCGTCCGGTGCAGCCATCTTCTTTGTTGGCTTCCCGGGCGATG
>JBLHNW010000179.1:0-7723 GCA_047622205.1 Paraglaciecola sp. | reverse complement strand
CGGCGACTCGATCGAGTCTTTCGGTGAAATCCAAATCGGTATTTTTCGTACCCTGACAGCGAATCTCATCGCCAGCAGCGACTAATCGAATCGGGTCCCTAGGGGTGCCAAGTCCAATCGCCACCTCGGGGCAAAAAGGCTGAAACTCAAAATAGTTGAGTAATACACCTGTAATATAGGCGTTTTTTTTATGTCCGGAATCAAACCGTACATTTTCGCCTAGCAAGCAGCTACTTACGCCAATTTTTATCGTTTCCGGCTGATAAGGCTCCACGATCTATTGTCCTTTGCCATTGAGTCTTCGGCTAGTATTGAATGGGTGCTGTTTCATCGCGGCTAAGCCTCCGTGAAAACATTCGTATAACGGCTAGTTTAAAGCGGTGTCCGGCTTATCTGCAAGGTGAATACTTTGTTCTGCAAGCCCAGCACCAACCTCTGCGAAATAGTTAAAGACTTCATCAATACCAGCGTCTAATAATATTCCTCTTTGGTCTTCATACTTAGCAATAGCAGCCGTTCTCCCCTGATAGCCTAAATATTGGAGTTGTTTTATTGCCTCGAGACTATCCAAATAGTTTGGCATTGAGAATACAATTAATCGAATAGATTTTAGATTGATATACGTCCAAAAGTCGGAGTCTTCTGCATCACCTAAAATCACATCTCGCCCTAGCAGGCGCTGTTTCTCAACTCTCCCTTTATCGACATCCACACCGCATACATCTTTATGTAAATCTTTACTAAAGGCATCATAAGCACCGGTGCCAACACGGCCCATACCAACGACCAAAACATTGGCTTTGCCCGCTTCTGGGAAAGGGTCTTCGGGTAGTCGCTCCGGATGCTCATAGCGCTTAATTTGAACGCTCCACCGTGAATACAATTTGTGGGCATTCGCATTAATTATGGCTGAAAATACGAAGGAAATCGAAACCGCGAGCGCCATTATAACCAGCCATTCCTTAGCGAGCAGGCCATGCGCGACACTTACAGAACACACAA
Source organism: Paraglaciecola sp. (assembly GCA_047622205.1). Classification (GTDB taxonomy): domain Bacteria; phylum Pseudomonadota; class Gammaproteobacteria; order Enterobacterales; family Alteromonadaceae; genus Paraglaciecola. Next base: position 6,721 of record JBLHNW010000179.1, on the reverse strand, counting down.
TTAGACCAAATTCACTGTAGTTTGCAAGACTCACTGCGCTTAAAAATGCGGTGCGACTGCGAAGTTTTAGGCGCGTCAACCAAACAAAAAACAAGCCTGTCTTAAGGGGTAGCGCAATTGCCATAATTATCGCAGCGCCCAGCATATCGACAGTTGGCAAAGCAGTGAAACCAATAGAAAGAAAAAAACCAATTAGGAAAACATCCTTAAAACTGAGCAATGATTTTGACAGCTCTGCTGCCTTATCGTGACCGCTTAATAATGCACCAATGACAATCGCCCCCAAATGTGCCTTTAACCCCACCAACTCAAATAGCTCCCCAAAGGATAGGGCAAAAAAGAACCCTGCCAACGGTAGCATCTCGCCGTGACCGCAGCGCTGAAGTATTTTATTGAGTAGGGGGATGAGTAGAGGCAAACCGAACAAGATTAAGGCCCACGCCGATGGAACTTTACCTGACGCTAAAGTAACAAAAATAACTGCGGCAATATCCTGAATGACTAGTATGCCAATTGCGACTTGCCCATGGCGTGCTCTTAACTCACCCCTCTCCTCGAGGATTTTTATTGCGCAAACAGTACTACTGAAGCTAACGCCGAAACCAATTAGGGCGGCCACCTGCCAATTTAGATCAACGAAGAACTTTAGTCCCAGGTAGCCCAATATTAGGCTATTGACGGTTGTTAAGAGTACGATCGCGGCCATGTGGCCGAGAGCGCCTCCCCAAATCTCCGTTTTAAACAAGCTACGAATGTTAAGTTTTAGACCAATGGTGAACAGTAGTAGAGTCACACCGAGGTCTGAGAGTGTTTGCATAGATGCATCTGGCTGCACACCAAGTGCATGTAGTCCAAATCCGGCAGCTAAGTAGCCGATAAGAGGAGGGAGTCCTATCTGTTTAACTAAGAACCCGCAGACGAATGCAACGGCAACCCAAATATAATCCATGACTTTTTAGTTGATTAACCACCAGATAAGTTGACAAGATTTTTGTGTTGATTCTGAAAGAGGATTCGAATAAACCCATTGAAGGGTTTGGAAAACTTGCCAGGCTTGAACACGGCTCTATCTTGCTTGAGCCCTACTTTACGATTTTTCTCGCTTGCCGCCAAGCCTTCATTGAACTGGTAATCGAGTACTGGCGCCTGTGGCATTAAATGGTCTGTTTGATAAAGATCGGGCAGCACCAATTCTGCCGCCAACGTTCGAGCTTTTTGGATGCAGATTGCGAGCTAAAATCGGCTGAAACCGGTGGCGAGAAACCAAATTTATTCTTTAGCTGATTCGCGTTGAGCGCTCCATAAAGCTCGCCATCGATTAGTGCTGTTACAAAAACCACTTGGTCACAGTTGGTGCACTCGTGGAAGGTAGCTCTCTTGGAGCCATGTCGAATCTCGGCATATAGCTCGTCGTTTCGCACCAAGACGTAAAAAGCAGTGGCCGACTTTGAAACATAGGCAACCGACTTCATTGAGCAGTACCGGCACTGGCAAGCTCTGGGTACTAAACTATAATCAATAGTGCGCCACGTGATCTGAATGTTGCCGCAGTCGCAGCCGCCATTAATGCTCACTTATAGCTACGCAAAACGACTAAAACACAGAGATAGGGCCAAATGTCTACTACCCGCAATCATCCAAAAAGAGCTCTACCCTATCATCATGGGGTGCTGCGAATGGGTGCTTAAATGTAAACGCCGCATAATGTCATTGAGATGAGAGCATTGGTCCACAATAGATACCTGGTATGATGGACTTTTATGGTGGTGAGATTATTGACATAGTGAGGTAACAGTTGCGTGGGTCAATGTGGCAAGGTCAATAGGCCTCAACTCAATTTCGAGCCCTCTGCGCCCCGCACTTACATAAATGGTCTGGTAGTTGTTAGCCGATAAGTCGATAAAAGTTTTAAGTCGCCTCTTTTGCCCCAGCGGGCTGACTCCCCCCAGAACATACCCGGTCGAGCGCTCGACCTCGGTTTTGTCCGCCATAGCCGCTTTCTTTGTTCGCGCAGCCTTTGCGATGAGTTTCATACTCAGCATAGATGAAACTGGAATAATGCCTACCGCTAGCTCTTTGTTGTCGAGACTCACTACCAGTGTTTTAAAAACCCGGCCCGGTGGAACACCCATCTTTTCCGAGGCTTCGAGTCCGTAGGTTTCGGTCAATTCATCATGAGAATACTCATGAATTGTGTGGGATATGTTATTTTTTTTAAGTACATTTATTCCGGGTGTCATTTCTGTCTCGTGGTTTTATCGCTTGATGCGGTGGCTTGATTGCTGCCGGTTCTGCTCAGCAATAGCTAAGACAGGTGCTTTTCATAGTATGTGCTGTAAGGATTGAGGACATAGTCCCCAAATGGGCCACATTGTTTAAATCCAAACTGTTCATACAGTTTTCTGGCAGGCAAAAAAGCATCACTAGAACCTGTTTCCAGGCTGATCTTTAAGTACTCCCTAGTTTGCGCTACTTGTAGAATACGACTTAGTATTTCGCTGGCAAACCCTTTTCTCAGATACGCCATAGAGGTTTTCATAGACTTTACTTCTGCATGCTCATGGTCCAGCTCTTTCAATGCTCCACAACCCGCTAATTCACCATTGATTGTTGCACTAAAAAACGTCATAAATTCTTCACTTAGCGAGTTAGGATCGAGCGCGTGAATATGCTCCGATGGCGAGTATTTGTGCATCAGGCTGAAGTGTGCGCTCAAAAGGCGTTTGATTTCGCCATCTGCAAGGTCGTCTATCTTTATTTCTATCTTGGACCTATGCATGTCAAGCTCATCACTGGTCATGAGATTATTGTTCCCCAAGACCGGATACGTTCTATTAGGTCGTATGGAGGTAGACCAAAATGAAAGCTAATTATGGGGGGGCATCGGGTTCTAATAACTCTGCAACGGCCAATTCCCAGCCCTCCAGCCATTGGCGCATGAAAAACTGGAAAGCCAATTTTTAATATTTCACTTAAAGACACCGTTAACCTCTACAGTATTTACCCTAGTAATGGGCAATCATTTACGGAGCTTACAAGGCTTATTTTGCGCACTTCACGGCGTTTTTGACGCTAATACATCTGTGGAGCGAGCCAAGCAGCTCAGCTTTCATGCGAAGAACCCAGCGATCATATACATGCTTGTTATTTATGCTCTCCTTGGTGGCTATGCTTGATCAAAAAGTAACAACCACCCAAGGACAAGATAATGAGGCTTAGACCTATTACAGCTATCGGATCGTATTTTTCCAGGTCAAGCAAAATAACTTTTCTTGTAACAGCTATAACCGCAATTAGCAGAACAACTTCTGCATGAATAATATTCTTTCTGAAATACATCTCTACTGAGTCGAGTAGCTCAAAGCCAATGAGTATAATGAACACAAAGCCAAAAATTGTGAACAGTTCATCGATGTCTAATAACAAGATACCATTGGTTTCATCTGTAAACTCCTGAAACAACACAACCGCAAGCTCGATAACCGAAGCGAACACAATAAGCAGCATCAAGATAAGCACGATCACTGTCATCCACTTTTTTAGAGTATTTGTTATCGATAATATTTTTTCAATTTCATGTTCCATGGTGCTAAATCCTCTGTGTGTTTAATGCTTATGGCCTACTACCGACGCCTTCGCATACTTGATTTGTTAGGTAAAACATTGCCCGATTATTGAAACAAGAGCGCTTAGAGTCAGAGCTACTAGGATAAAAAACCCAGCATCAATATTCTGCGTCTCAGCGGCACAAAATCAGAGACTATATGTATCGCGACTGGCAACAAACAGCCAGGCGAGGATATGAATGATTATGCTCATCGTGATTTCTCATATAGAGTACGATCTATGCGAAGCGCATAGAACACTACGATGCCCAAATACACAATGCCACCCCCAATCATATTGGCCCGAGGGATGTCATGTGTGAGCTTTACGTAGAATAGAGATAACAGGAAAATCACGAGAGCATAAAAAAGGAAGAGCGCTGCCTTGCCAGTGTGAAAAAATAGGTACTTACGCTCCATCTTAGCCCCTTTTACTTGTTGGGCAAATCGCGTTTGTATAAAGATTCAATGGTACTCGACTCTATAGTATGTGCATTAATCATATAGCCCGCTAGTGCGCCGGAAGCATTCTCTGGTAATTCAAGTTTTTCTACGGAAATCGCGTGTACTGTAAAGCGGTAGCGATGAACCCCGTGCCCTTCTGGTGGACAAGCACCACCAAAACCTCTCACACCGTAGTCGTTCCCGATTTGTGTACTCCCAGCGGGGGCTAAATCTTCTTTTGCACTACCGATATTAGTAGCAAACTCTGTTATGTTTACAGGTATATTAACTATCTGCCAATGCCACCAGCCACTACCAGTAGGAGCATCAGGGTCATAAGCTGTAATAGCAAAACTTTTTGTGTCCTTTGGGGCATTAGACCATTTGAGGTGTGGCGACAGATCTTCGCCAGAGCAACCAAAACCGTTGAAGACTTGCTTTTTTTCCATAAATTTTCCCTGTGCAATATCATTACTGAACAAGGTTAGGGAGCCTGCGAAGGCAGGCAGAGAAATAATTAGTGATAAAAATGAAAAAATCTTGAGAGTACTTTGCATGACGAACCTCGTATATGCGTTATTAATCGATCGCTTACATTAACGGTGATGTTTCTAATAATATTGAATAAATTATCTATTGTTCATTGTGTATATACGCCTAACGCTGAAAGAACTAGTGTGTCATGTTGTGTCTTTTTTTCTTGGGTGGGTATGCTGCTGTTTCAACGCTGGCGTACCGGCCTGAAATTACGACTACTGCAGTATTTAGACTTAAGCCACATTTAGATTAGTGTGGCCTTGTTTGGCTGCAGTAGCCGATAATATATTCCGTTATTGATTGTTGAGCATCAGTAAAATTTCGATACCCTAGCGACGGAACCCGCTCCGTCTTCAAGCTTCTAAAAAACCGCTCCATCGGTGTGATTATCCCAGCCGTTACCTCTACGACTCATGGTTGGAATGCCATGGTTAAAGGCAGGCTGGTCAACGTACTGTCAGGAGATAGTGACAGCGAATGAACAAAAAAACGGTGCGGAAATTTTTCAGGTTCATGCGTTTGTTATGTGGTGGCGCTCAGCAGCTCCCTAAATGCCATTATTAGAATAGTAATCCAGCCAAAAATAAATACTGAAAAACGAGCCTTCACATTATTAAACACTCCCTGGACTAAAGAATGAACAATACGTGAAACAAAGAAAGCCCATGCACACCATATATGGATTGCGTCAACATGCCCAATTGCCCAGATATAAAATATTATTGCATAGAAAATCGTAGGTAGTTCATATAGGTGATTGTAGTTATCAGCTACTTGTCGAGCATAGGCTGGATGTACATTAAAATCTATTAAATGCCTGGCATCATTCATTGTCATAGACATTTCGGACATTGCCTTTTTACGTACAAAGATCATCCACACTAGCACCATTGCATGCAAGAAAACCATTCCCAAAATGGGATGTAAAATATCATTCGGATTCATTATTTTTCCATACTCAGAGAAGCCACACAACGCCTTTATAACTGGCAACCTGTGGCGAAGCTACTCTTTAGGCTGTCCAGGCCACGAAGTGGCGTTCGTTGATAACACGGTTCATTTCATGTGTCTCATTCTACACCAGAGGATAGCGCACTTGTGTTGGCCATATAACAACCAATTAAGAGGCCTTTGAAGTTTGCCAAAATTGTGCAGCGATGCGGAATGTAGCAAACTGTAAAAGTCCCGCTTGTATTGCTTGTTATGTTTTTACTGCACTAAATTAACTGAATAAACCTGCTAGCCAATCAAAAGTTAAAACTGTCGTGAAAACTTTAAGCCCGATTAAAGCTATGAATAGCAGCGATAGAGCTATTTTAACTTTCAAACTTTGAATATTATTCCAAGAGAGTAATTTAGCTTTAAACTCACTCTTTAATTCGTTGATAGATTCTTTCATAAAAGCCATGCTCTTAGTTATTCAGCCTTTGGGCTCCAGGACTTCCACATAAAACATACGCTGAGTAGCATGGTAACTATGAGAACCAGCGCAACAATTTCCGGTATGTAGGTAACATTCGTACTCTCGCTAGAACCAGGCATATCTGACCGTCCACGGTTACCCCAATATCTTGCGGTGTTATTGAAATTATAGATAGTAAGAATAGTGAGCGTTTGTATTACCAGGTAAAGGCTATTCGCTAATAAAAATTGAGCTTTACCTAGTTGGTCGCCGACAATATATGCCGCAACAAGATAGGCACTTAGAAGCGCAACAAAAATCGATATATAGGCAGCCGAAGTCGAGTAGCTACTTTGGGCGAGGTCGAGCATTTCGTAGGGTGTCATTGTCTATTCCACGTTTAAATTATCACAGATTAACAGGTGCTAGGATAATGAGTTATGTTGGTGCGCTTGAGGTCACTTCGCGCTTGCCCCATAACACTTCAAGCAGGGGCGCAAAACGCCCTCCAACCTTGACTTGTTATATGCCTCATACCATGATTGGGTATTATTTGGTATATCGGGAGATTTAGCATGGCTAAAAATACAAGTATCAGCTTGGGCGAACACTTTGAAGGCTTCATAGCCCATCAGCTTAAAGATGGTCGCTACGCTTCTGCAAGTGAAGTTGTTCGTGCGGCCCTCAGGCTCTTCGAAGACAATGAAAGAAAAATTAGTACGCTGCGCCGCTT
>JBLHNW010000178.1:0-7732 GCA_047622205.1 Paraglaciecola sp. | reverse complement strand
TTTATTACCGGGTGCGTGGTGGCATTGGTTTTAACAAATCACCTGAAGAATATGGCGCATTTCCTTGCGATCCATACTCCCATACGCCTAAACATGCTGGCGCACAACAACCCGGTATGACAGGACAGGTTAAAGAAGAAATTTTGAGCCGTTTTGGTGAGTTGGGTATTCATGTTTTTAAGGGGGAAGTGACGTTTAAACCAAGCCTTTTGCGTAGCCGTGAATTTGTATCCGATGAAAAGCCATTCCGTTACCTAGATGTACAAAATGAATGGCAACAAATACCTGTTCCAAAAAGTGGGATTGGGTTTACTTGGTGTCAAGTACCTGTTGTATATGAACTAAGTAATGGTATACCCACACTTACGTTAATCTTGTCTGATGGAAAACAAATTACATCCAGCGAACTGACGTTAGGTGGTGAGTACAGTCACGCATTGTTTAACCGAACGGGTTTCATCAAACAAATTCATCTCACCTTAAACACTAGGCAACTGCTAAGCGATTAAAAAACGCACGGTGTTTTGTTGATGTTGAAGTTATAAATAAGATAGAGGTCATTATGTCTGGAAATTATTATAGAAACCGCGCCAACTTGCTTCATGCTGGTACTTGGTCGATAAAGGAAATGCAAGATGAAGTCAGCAGATTATTAGCTGATAAAATTCATGGTTTGTCTTTTAGTCCTTATATTTCCGGGCAGGGGCCAGGGACCCAAATTACTGAAAAACAAATTCATCAGCGCTTGCAATTTATTGCGCCTTATGTTAAGTGGGTGAGAACTTTCTCTTGCACTGAAGGTAATGAGTTAATCCCTAAAATAGCAGCAGAATATGGTTTGAAAACCTTGGTTGGGGTATGGCTCGAAGGCGACCTCGAGAATAACGAAAAAGAGCTTTCCAATGCTATCAAAGTGGCACAAGCGGGACACGCCGATTTACTCGCTGTGGGCAACGAAGTGCTGCTGCGGGAAGAAATGTCTCAGGATCAACTCATAGATTATATCAATCGTGCTAAAGAGGGGGCGCCTGGTGTACCAGTAGGATATGTGGATGCGTATTTTTTATTTGAAGACAATCAGAAAGTGACGGATGCCTGTGATGTGATTTTTGCTAATTGTTATCCGTTTTGGGAAGGTTACCCTGCAGAACATGCGTTGGTATACATGAAAGATATGTACCACAGAGCGCAAAGAGTCGCGCCGGGCAAACAGGTGATTATCAGTGAAACTGGCTGGCCAGACCAAGGCAGTGCAGAGAGAGCCTCGGTCCCATCTTATGAAAATGCGCTCCGTTATTTTGTAGACTCTCACCACTGGGCACAAGAAGAGGGCATTGACTTGTTTTATTTTTCCTCATTCGATGAAGATTGGAAAGTAGCGGATGAAGGTGACGTGGGCGCGTATTGGGGAATTTTAGATAAAGATGGTAACCACAAATATGCAAAATAACGTCGAACATCAATCTGCCATTGAAAAAATGACAGGCCTTAAACATGGCAATAGCATTTGTTATTCAGGGTACAGAGATGGACAAGATCCTAGGTTAGGGATTTTCCCAAGTTATGGGCAAGTAAAAGAAGATTTACTTTTACTGGCTGATAATTGGTCTTTTTTACGTCTGTATGATTGCAGCAAACATGCTGAAACTGTACTTAATGTGATTGAAACAGAAAAATTAGATTTTCATATTATGCTGGGTGTGGATATGGCTGCAGAAGTCAGTAATCCTAATTGTCCCTGGGGGGCACATTTTGACGATGAAAAACTCGCGGAAAATAAACGTCACAACAGTGATGAAATTGACCGCCTTATTGCATTAGCTGCCCACTATCCAACATCCGTGTTTTCTGTGTCTGTGGGCAATGAAGCCAGTGTGGAATGGACCGATCATATGGTACCCGTAGATAGTCTGGTGAATTACGTGCAACGTATAAAAGCCAATATTGCACAACCTGTGACTTTCTGTGAAAACTACGTACCTTGGACAAACAAACTGGCGCCTTTAGTTGAAGTATTGGATTTTATTTCAATTCATACTTACCCAGTTTGGGAATTTCAAAATATCGACAATGCCCTTGAATATACTAAAAATAATTACCATCAGGTGTTGGACTGCCATCCAGATAAACCTATCGTCATTACCGAAGCGGGCTGGACTACCCAGTCAAATGGTCAGGGTATTGAGTCATGGAATGCATCAGAGGAATTACAAACTGCGTATTATGCTCAGTTGTTAGAATGGACCACAAAAGAACGCATACTAACTTTTGTATTCGAAGCCTTTGACGAGCCTTGGAAAGGTTCAGATGATCCACAAGAGCCAGAGAAACACTGGGGGTTGTTTAAGGTTGACCGTAAACCTAAACAAGTGATGCAGGGGGCTTAAATTTAGGCTCAATGCAAAAGTTAATTTATTTTCTCTTTTCTTCTTTGTTCTCTACCATTGAAGAGTAAACCACCCTCAATGGTTACCGACTTACCAATAAAATGATTGTCCTAGTCGTGTGACGGTTCCAATATTGTCTGGGTGCAATCTAGGTTATGTATCTCGGCACTAATAACTAATAAGGGGGCGTTAGTGCTGATTTGAACCAGCGTAAGTAAAAAATCACTTGCTAGTAACCAGTCGATCTTTCATTAAATAAAATCTATAAAACACCTACTAGGCCATGCTTGCCTGACATTTCAAGCAGTACCTAGTGGGTTTCGTTAGTCTTATTATTTAACTAATATTGTTTCCAATTCTTCCAAGGTTTTACCTTTGGTTTCAGGTAAAAACTTGAGAATAATGATCAGACCAATAAAGGCGAATCCGCCATAAATCGCAAAAGTAAAAGTTGCACCTAAGTTTGCCAGTTCCCAAGGGAATATCAGTTGAACCAAGAAACTTACGCCTGAGTTGATTAACCCAACAAACGAGATAGCGATACCGCGAATTCGGTTAGGGAATAATTCTGAAAACAATACCCACATGACTGGACCCAAAGACACCGCAAAGCAGGCTACAAAACCTAATATGCTCACCAGTATCATGGTGCCATTCATTTGGATGGCTGCTGAAACTAAGGTCGATTCAAATTGTACCACTTGGGTTGCACTTAACAGGTCAGTGATTGCTGATTTAAATGCTAAGTCACTGTTAAAGGTCGCGCCAATTATGGGGTGTAACGCTTGAATGTCTATTTCTGTGGAGAGGCTGCTGATAGCTTGAGCTGTTAGAGTGTAAGTGGCGGCATTGAACTGATAGGCCAAACTAAACATACATACAATAATACCAGAGACACCGGCTACTAATAATGATTTACGCCCTATTTTATCAATGAGAGCAATGGCAATTAAGGTAAATACCACGTTAGTGATACCCACCAATATAGCCTGCATAAACGAGGCATCAGTACCTAAACCGGTTTGTTCAAAAATCATAGGTGCATAAAAGAAAACGGCATTTATACCGGTAATTTGCTGCAATATAGCAATTGAGATACCGACAATCATTACTAGGCGCATTGAGGGCTTAAGTAAGTCCATAAATGCGCCTTTAGTTTGGTTTTGTGCCAGGCTGATGCTGTTGTTGATTTGCTGGATCTCTTTTTCTGCATTTTGTTCTCCTAATGCTCTTTTTAAAATAACGCTCGCTTCTTGAACACGTCCTTTCATCATTAACCAACGCGGGCTTTCAGGCACTATGGACAAGCATAAGAAATACAACAGCGCAGGAATGGCTTCAATACCTAACATCCAGCGCCAGTTCCATTGGTCAAAGCCCATTGACTGTACCCATTGAGTATCAGAGTCAGCAGCCTGCAAAATTAAATAATTAGTAAAAAACGCTACTGATATACCTAGTACAATATTCAGCTGGTTCAGAGACACCATACGGCCACGATATTTAGCTGGACCAATTTCTGCAATATACATAGGAGCAATAATCAAAGCAGCTCCGACACCTAGGCCACCAAGCATTCTAGCCATAACGAGTATTAAAAAGCTTGGAGCAAATGCTGAGGCAATCGCGGATACAAAAAACAAAGCCGCAGCTATTTTTAATATGATTTTCCTGCCATATCGGTCACTCAGTGGACCGGCTGTCACCATGGCGAAGGTAGCTGTTAGCGATAGAGACGCTACCGCCCAGCCTAATTGAATTTTAGTTAAGTTAAACTCTGGTTCGATAAATTTAACAACACCTGATATCACTGAGGCATCAAAACCCATCAGGAATCCGCCTAATGCCACGATGATGGATACATAAAACACATAGAAAATTGTATGCGGCTGGTTGGTTTTCATGGTTATTGCCTATAAGGTGGTTATTGATAAAGACTAATCACTCTGGGCTTGCCACGCTAGACTATTGCTCTTAAAAATACCTTGAATTGCGATAGAGCGGTCAACATTAGCGACAGTACGGACCGATTTGCTGGCGAGCAACAGGTACCAAGTGTAAACTGATATTTGCAGTCAATGCTAATGTATTTAGCAGCTTAGGAAATCTATGTCGACATCATTTTTTGAACACCCACCCACTATGATTGGCCGTTATAGCGTTTACCAATTTGGCTTATTGCACTTAGGTTTTTGGGCATTTGTCAGTACTATCAGCTTTTTTTCTTTGACTCTGTGGTATGGACCTTATGATTGGAGTCACATTGTACATATTATTCTTCAGGCGTTTTTAGGGCTAGTGCTTACCTTGTTTTTATATGCAGGCTTTATGCGTATATGGCACCGGCCTTTTATCTATCGCGCCACAGTAGGATTTATAATGGTGATGGTGGTGTCACTGCTCTGGACTGTATTTAGAATTGAAGCTTTTATTATTCTGACTCAGAAAGGCACCGAATGGAGTGAGTTTGGTGGTTGGCAGTTTGCCAGTATATTTATATTTTTATGTTGGACCGGTCTATTTCATGGCATGCGTTACAACGACCTACTGCAGACAGAACACAGGATCATGCTTAAAGCTGAGGCTGAAGCCCGTGAAGAGCAGATGAAACGTATGCATGCTCAAACCATTGCCAGAGACGCTCAAATAAAAATGTTACGTTATCAGTTAAACCCCCATTTCTTGTGTAACACCCTAAATGCTATTAGTTCGCTGGTGGAAGTGAATGAATCAGAAAAAGCACAAAGCATGACGGTGCAACTGAGCCGATTTTTACGCCACTCTCTGGATAATAATCCAGACACCAAATTATCTTTAGAGAATGAAGTTAAGGCGCTTAATCTTTATCTGGAAATAGAAAAGACACGGTTTGGTGACAGATTGAGGTTGAATTTTCAGATTGATGAGCAAGCTAAGTTAGCCATGGTTCCCAGCCTTTTGTTACAACCCATTATTGAGAATTCCATGAAACATGCGATTGCCCAAAACGAATTAGGTGGGACTATCTCAATCCTGGCTAAAGTGGTGCAGCACCGATTGATCATGCAGCTAAGTGATACAGGGTGTGGCAGTAAAATAGGTAAAAGTAAAATGGAAAGTTCTAAGGGGCGAGGGGTTGGTTTACGTAACACCAACGAACGACTCAAAGCACTGTATGAAAACGACTTTTCGGTAAGTATTGACCTCTTGCCATTAGGGGGATTAAGAACCACTATAGAGATCCCTTGTGAATACAGCAGCACCGGCAGTGGTTATCCGATGAGTAATCAAGAGCGGTTGTCAGAAAATGAGTACAAAGCATGATCAAATTAAAAACGCTGATCGTTGATGACGAACCATTAGCGCTAAAATTGCTTCGCGCCAAATTGAATAAAATACCTGAAATTGAGATTGTAGGTGAATGCAAAAATGGCCGTGAGGCCATAGCTGCCACTCTCGACTTATCTCCCGAACTGATTTTTTTAGATATTCAGATGCCTGGTTTAGACGGATTTGACGTGGTTAAAGGCTTACAAAGTGATATTTTACCCCTTATTGTTTTTACCACCGCTTATGAACAATATGCACTAGATGCTTTCGACGTTCATGCTGTCGATTATATTTTGAAACCCATTGATGATGAGCGAATTGTGCGTGCGGTACAAAGAGCCCAAGAACGATTGGAAGGCGTTGATACTCAAGAAGACAAACCGCGAATTTTGGGCGCGATCGATAGCATTAATCAAAGAAAAAACTCTGAATCAAGCAGCAATAGAAATCTACTTGGTTTATCTCCCACGAACACCTTTGTAGATAAAAAAATAGTGATTAAAGACCGTGATGAAATCACTATCTTAAAACAATCGGATATTGAATGGGTCGACGCTGCTGGCGATTATGTGTGTTTACATTCTCAAGGAGAAACCCACATCAAGCGCAGTACCTTAAAAGAGTTATTGTCTGAATTGGATGACAATATTTTTAAGCGGGTTCATCGCTCTACCATAGTCAATTTGAACTTCATCGATAAGGTTATTCCCCACACCAAAGGAGAATTTTTCTTGTTATTGGGCGAGTTTGAGAAAATAAAAGTTAGCCGTAACTACAAAGATGCAATTAAGCATTTTTTATTGGGAGAATAGGGGTTCAAATATACGAGTTTCAAGCGACACGTTTCGAGCTTAGAACTCTGTTCCGACAAGAGTCTTTTAGTCGTAAACAAAATACGATAGATAAGGCCTCACTCGATTCAATACTTTTTAGGTAAACAGTGTTTGCTGCATTTAAGCGGACTATTCATGTTAATGCCCGTCTATTGGCCACTTGAATACCAATAGATACGCCAACTATAACAATAAAAAAGGTCTAAAAAACCGCAAACTAGTTTTGTTCTTAAATGTGTTTGGTATCACTGCGTAACAACATTAAATTACCCATTTTATTATTCTTTTTCAGTTAGCTGTTATTCACTGGTATATGGCATATTTATGTATTAAAAAACGTAAAGTTCCATTTTAGAATAACTGCAGTACGCTCAGTACCATTTTTAGATAATGGTCTGAGCCGAAAATAGAATACTGTCGAATCTGCTTGGATCTTCTGCAAATACTGCTACCAGCAGTATCTTATTTTTTACCTTTGTTGGGTTTGGAAGCTCGAGCCTTAGATTTTTTTGCTTGATACGGTGAAGACTTATCGTGACTTATTTGAGTCTCACTGGCTTTGTTACTGCGGCTGTTTCGGGTGTTTTTTGCAACGCTTTTCAACAAACTTAAGCGGTTACTGACTTCAAAGCCTGCTTTTACAATACGTTTTATTTTGCTACCAATCATTTTTTCGATGCGAGCAACGGTGTTTTCTTCTTCACGGCTAACGAATGATATAGCGTAACCTTCTTTACCTGCACGTCCAGTTCTGCCAATACGATGCACATAATCTTCAGGTAGATAAGGTAGGTTGTAGTTGACCACATAATCTAAACCTTGAATATCTAAGCCTCGAGCTGCTACTTCTGTAGCAATTAACACTTGTAGTTTTGCTGATTTAAAATCGGCAATAGCACGGCGGCGAGCCCCTTGGGTTTTGTCTGCATGGCACACTGCAGCGTCAATCTTGCTGCGCTTTAATGCAGCCATAAGTTCATCTGCTTGTTGCTTAGTACTGGTAAAGACCAATACCTGAAACCAGTTTTGTTCTTTCAATAAGGCTTTGAATAAGTCAATTTTTCGTGACTCTTCCACAGGATACATAACGTGTGAAACGGTTTCGGCCGTGGCATTAATTTTGGTAACCCTTAACACCTGATGATTGTTCAATAACTTATGGGATAATTCATTTACGGCTGGAGATGAAGTGGCAGAAAATAA
>JBLHNW010000177.1:0-7739 GCA_047622205.1 Paraglaciecola sp. | reverse complement strand
ATAGACCCCTTGCCGGACCTGAGCGGTAAAAGAGCAAACCATCCACGTCCTCAGTGCAAGTTTGTGGGTTGCCATGTTTTGGACTCGTAACATGGCAAGTTTCTAAACCAAGCACGTGTTGTTGCTTTAAAATGGACAGGGTACGAAAGGTGTAGCCACTATGTAACGGAATGGAATGATCTAATACATGTAAGATTTTCATTGTTATTGTTACGCCACTTTTTTATAGAAACCTTCGAACATCAATAACGACCACAAAGCCGCGCTATGTTCAGATACACCCGATTGATGCTCACTCACCAAGCGATTGATGTAATCCATATCAAATAAACCACTGTCAGCCATATGTTCAGATAATAACCGCTGTTTGACCACATCCTTGAGATCATGCCTAAACCAATGCTCTAAAGGAATTCTAAAGCCCATCTTTTTACGGTACATGATGTCGGCAGGCAAATGTGCCTGCATGGCCTTTTTCAATAAATATTTGCCTTCACCATTGCGCAAACGATATTCCGCAGGTACTGACGCGGTCCACTCAACAAACTTATGATCAAGAAATGGCACACGAACTTCAAGACTATGGGCCATGCTGGCCCGATCCACCTTGGTCAGAATATCCCCAACCAAATAGGTTTTTATATCCAAATACTGGAGCAATGACAAAGGATCTTTGCCATCAAAGTTTTTAGCATGATTACGGAACACTTCAACTGCGTTATAACCACCCAACTTTGCTTTAAGGTCATTCGAATAGAGTTGGCTACGCTGCCAAGGTTTGATAAAAGAAACGCCCTGACAATAACCGTCAACCATATCCAGAGCTAAAGACTGGAAAGTAGCTTTTGCCCGCAAAAATTGCGGTGCCCAATCCATCTTAGGGTATAAGTAACCAAGTGGTTTAAAAATAGCCTTACGGGCAACTTCAGGAATATATTTTCTGACTTTTTGCTCACCCATAAACATTTTATAGCGACGATAACCGGCTAACAATTCATCTGGTCCGTCTCCAGACAAGGCCACGGTTACGTTTTTTCTAGCCAATTCACATACGCGGTAAGTCGGCATAGCAGAACTATCGGCATAGGGTTCGTCATATAAATCAATCAGCTCATCAACCAGTTTAAAATCATCGGCATCAAGAAATTTAACATTGTGCTCGGTTTTATAACGGTCGGCTACTTGCTGTGCAAAGTCGGACTCATTATATTCTTTTGCAGCAAATCCTATGGTACAGGTCTTAACAGGGGTATTGGTTTGCTGTGCCATCATTGCCACTACCGCACTTGAATCTACACCACCCGATAAAAAAGCTCCTAGAGGTACTTCTGAAACCAAATGAGAAGACACACAAGATTTCAAATTATCAGTTAATTCGTCTAAATATTGTTCTTCGCTTAAGATGCGTTGCTTGGCATAACTCACATCCCAGTACTGTTTATTACGTATGTCCTGCTTGCCAACTTCAATCTCCAACCAATGACCTGGCTC
This sequence comes from Paraglaciecola sp., assembly GCA_047622205.1. Lineage (GTDB taxonomy): Bacteria > Pseudomonadota > Gammaproteobacteria > Enterobacterales > Alteromonadaceae > Paraglaciecola. Next base: position 6,248 of record JBLHNW010000177.1, on the reverse strand, counting down.
AAGTTTTTTGGCGCCGTTATAGATGGTAAAGGGCTCAGGTATATAGCCGAGCGCCATATATTGCTCAAGTGCTTGATGATCAATACTCTTGTCCAGACCAGGCACAGGCATAATCGCTTTTAGTTCTGAACCAAAATAGAAACTGCCCGCAAAATTGGCGTAGAACAAAGGTTTAATTCCAAGCCTATCTCTGGCGACAAATACCTTGCCAAGACGCTCATCCCATATGGCAAAAGCAAACATGCCGTCGAGTTTCTCAACCACAGAAGGACCCCAATGCAGCCAGCCGTTTATGATGACTTCCGTATCAGAGTGAGTATTAAACACAAACCCAGCATTTTTTAACTGTTCTCGTAGGGCTTTATAGTTATAAATTTCGCCATTAAACACGATCACTGCATGCCCACAGGCGCTCCTGAGAGGCTGCTGGCCACTTGATACGTCAATGATCGACAGTCGTCTGTGTCCAAAAGCAAGAATGTCATTTGCGTATACAGAACCTTCATCCGGTCCACGGTGAAACTGGGCCTGGTTCATCTGCTCAACTAACTGCAGATCAGGTTTTTTATTGTTAGCAAAATGAATAAATCCGGTAATTCCACACATACTATAAACTCGCAGCGTTGTGATAAAGGGTTCTGTACGCATCAACCATTATTGGAGTCGAGAAGGAGCGTTGAATAAATTCTCTATTTTTAGCTCCTTGTTGGATAATTTCTTCTGGGGAGGCTAGTAACCTTGCCATCGCCATTGCCAATTGCTGAACGTTTTCTGATTCAACTAACAAGCCTTGAGACTCACTACTAATAAGCTCTGGTAGGCCTCCTACTCTGGTCGCAATAATAGCCAGTCCTGTGGCCTGTGCTTCAAGAACAGAAATGGGTATACCTTCAGCCTGAGAGCTTAATATAAAAACATTCATTTGTTGTAATTGTTCCGCGATGTCATGTCTTTCACCAAGTAAAAATACGTGTTGACCCAGGTGGAGATTCTCAATTTGACTCATTAACTCCTGGCGTAAAGGCCCATCGCCAATAATACGTAGTTCGAAGGTACCAGCCCAGTCTGGATGGTTTTGTAACAATACATGCACAGCATTTAGCATAAACTTGTGATTTTTGATCGGGGCCAATCTGGCAACCGTACCAAAAACGACTTTTTCATTTGATTCGACTAAATTATTTGGTACAAACTTTTCTACATTCACGCCATTATAAATAAGCTGTGTTTTATTTTGCTTGAGGCCAACATCATGCTTCAGCCATTGGTACAAATCATCAGACACAGCAACAAATTTGTCCACAAAGGGGGCAATCAGTTTGCGTAACAATTTATATTTCCGATTTTTACCTTTAGGATCAGAGATATCACGACCATGTTCTGCATGAATTCTACCTTTTACCCTAGCCAACCAGGCAAGAGGTTGAAACTCTAATGTTGCAATATTATAAGTGTGCAGCACATCGGGCTTAAGTCTTTTCAGTAAACGCCAAAACGTCAGGTAAATTTTGACACTGTTACCTTCAGGCTTGTGTAATTCTATCACCTCAACATTACTCGGTAAGTGACTGGCGAATTCACTTGCGTCTTTAAGGCATACAACTATATGACGAAAATCTTGCTGAGTACCGACAATGCAATCCAACATGACTTTTTCCAGTCCACCCACGTCCAAACGATAGATAAGATGCACTATTACTAATTGGCTTGTAGACTGAGACATTAAGACCTTTACTCGGGTAGTTGCAGCAGGGCTGCATGTTGAGTGATAAACTGCAAAACATCTTCTTTCGAGACCGGTTCCAGAGCTGATACTGCGACAAATACCCCTTCTCCCGAACCACCTGCCAATTTGTCTAAAAGTTGATAAAGCTTAATTGTTAATGGGTCCTGACTAAAGGTATCACCCACTTGATACCAAGCCACCAGCCAACGTTGCTTTCCAAAAAGATTGGTTAACTGTAGGTTTTTATATTCTATTTTTACTTCGTCAATATCTAAGGTTTCCACCGAACTATTGACGATTGACCATTCATCAACATCGAAAAAACGATTCGCCCAGGTAATAAGTTCTTGATCCTGACTATCTTCAAAATAATAGGCCGCATACACATCAAAATCGGCAGTTGGTGTGTTAAATTTTCCAGAGATTATTTCTGAGCTGTTCTTGAAATTTACTCCCCAATTTGCTGCGATCTCGTTTTCAAGTTGTGCACTTAACGATGTCCAATCTGCAGGTTTAGCATGGTTACTTTGCTTAACCAAGTGCAGATAGGTGCCAGGTGACATCAATACTGTGCTTATAGCCAGAACCGACAGCAATAGCATGTTTCTACTCTGAACATTCAGTCCTACGTTGGTCACACTTAGGGTATTTTCCTCAGGTGCTGGCTTCATGGGATCTCTAAACATATTGCCGATAGCAAACAACAGAAAAATCACGAAAGCGAAAAAGCCCCAGCCATAAACTAAATGGTCGGCACCAGTCGCATGTTCCATATCGGTATGATAACCAATCATCATGATCCCGTATGCACGTATCCCATTTGCCAATATCGGCAAGGTTAAGGCGACCACAAAAAATAGTACACGTTTGACAGGACTGGTATAAAACATATAACAGAACAAGGTACCAAGGGCCACTGATGCAATTAGGAACCGAATACCAGCGCAAGCTTCAGCGACTTCAAATGCGCCATTAGGTACAAACAGATACAGACCTTCTCGGTAAATAGGCACCGATGATAACTGCAACATCCAAACACTTAGATCGGCGGTGATCTGTTGTAGCCAGGGAACCAATTCCTCCCCCATCGGAATGCAGAAAATCAGGAAGAACATTGGAAACACAATCACTTGTATTTTGGCACTACCCCACAACCACCAAACAATACAAACTAACGAGAGGTAGGCGGCAATTTGTTGAAACAGGTAAACTCCGGCTAACACGGCCATCAACTGAAAGAGCTGAATTCCCAGCAATAACACCATCGCTGGCCAAAACAATTTACTCGCTACATTGCTCAATTCAATCTTCTTTTCCCATATAAGAAAAAGACTAATAGGTGCAATTAAAAATCCATGAGTATAGGTATTTGAGTCTAACCAGGTATCATACATTTCAAATAGGGCGGGCCCAAATGCCCATCCCCAAACGAGCATAGTGAGAAAAAACGCGCCTAAACGTAAATTAAGCATAAGATTTTTTTAGCCTTTCATTGAGGATGTCGGTTACTTGACTCCATGTGTAATGTTGCAACATCCACTGACGATTTTGCCCTCCTATCTCCGCCCGTAATTCTGGCGCATCTAGCAGGTGTAAAATCCCATGTAAAAGCTTCTCAGGACGATCCTGTACATAAGCTTGCTGGTTTTTTGGTAATTTTATGCCTTCAGCAGCCATACTGCTCATCACCATTGCTTTGCCCATCGCCATACCTTCCAGTACTTTATTTTGTATCCCACGAGCAATTTGGATGGGGGCTATGGCCAATTCACTATATTGGATATAAGGGCGAATATCTTCAACTCGTCCGGTAACAATCACTCCAGGCAGTTTGGTTAGGGCTTTGACTTCTTCAGTGGGGTTGCCACCGACAATAGCTAATTTTAGCTGCGGCTTTTCAGCCGCTAATAATGGCCAAACATGCTCACAAAACCAAATTACAGATTCAACATTAGCTTTGTAATCCATGGCTCCGGTGAATACTATATATGACGAATTCTGCAGTGGATTACGAGATCCTATCTGATCAGAAAAGTACTCTAAATCAACTCCATTAGGAAAGGCGAAAACCTTATCCTGTAATTGAGTTCTCAACACGTTTTTTCTAAAAAACTCAGCTTCTTCATTAGATACAAAGGCCACACCTTCAAAATCTCTGGCTATTTTCCGCTCGTAATTTTCTAGCGTACGAGCTTCCCAATTAAATACAAATCGGCTCAGTACAGAACGACTTTGATTGGCATATTGTCGCCATTTGTCAGAATCCACATCCACATAGTCCGCGATGCGAGTCAAATCAGCATTCGCTTCAACATATTGAGCCATTGCAGAGCTGTAAATAAACACTTTTTTGATCCGCTGTTTGGCGATAGTTTTCTTAATCCAACGATGTAGAGACATATTGTAAAAATATGGCAAACTGATGGGTCGATTACGCAAAAAACTCGCCACGCCCTTAATTTTTCCAAGCAGGGGATGCAAACTCTTCAGCTCCAGACTGGCACACAGGTGTTGCAGATTTTGCTGATATTGCCAGTCGTGGGGGTCGTCAATCAAACTAGCCAGGTGAATATCGTAGGTAGCCGACAATTGTTTAAGAATGTTAAATGAACGGATCTTGTCACCTTTATTTGGCGGAAACGGAATTCGATGACAGATAAACAATAAGGGCTCTTTCGTCACGCAATTTATCCTAGGTATTTAGAGATAAATGGTCCAAGAAATCTGCTTAACCAAACAGGAAGTTTTTTCCACAGGTTGATAAATAACCGGTATTTCGGATTATTCGGGCTTAAATTTGGCAGTGCCTCGGCCTTTACAAGGTGAAACTGATAATGCAATGCTATTGGCTCCATACCCCAGGATTTCTTGTACTTATATGCCCCGGAATCATCTTTGCTGCGCCCAAAGTCGAAATAATTGCACTGCCGTTTTGACGAGGATTCGCACATTAGTTGATAATACATAAAGTCGTTGCTTTTGAGTGCTCTGGCTTTATCGAGTCCACCGCCGTAATACGGCAACACGTGCCCCTTGTAATAAAAACTGAGCACCGATGAAACAGCTTCACCTTCATGTTCTACAGTCAATACATCGCATTTATCTTTAAACTGCTGCTGTAGAGCAGCAAAATATTTACCTGAGAAAACCGGTGTTCCGAGGTTTCGTACACTCTCTGAATACACTTGGTAAGCCGTGTGACTATCTTGATCGACGCGATAACTTAGATCATTTTTAAGGGAGTGACGAACAACAGCACGTTGTTTCTTTTTCACTCCCGCCAGAATCGCCTCTTGATCGTCTTGTAAAGCGCATCCAAAAGCAGAATGAGCGCACTTTTCGGTTAACTGAGGGTTGTTGCGGGAAAACGGGTAGCGAAGTTCGAGGTAATCAACTGACAATTGCTGGGCTTTTTGAATAGCCTGCTGTTCCAGAAATAACATAACCTCTTCAGAATCTGCTGCCACACCACCATAGACGCAAAACGGGGTAGAAATTAATGCATGGCCAAACAACATACTTTTTTGTTCAACTAGGGGCAATACACCAACAATCTCCCCATTTAATTGAGCATACATATAATGGCAAGTGTGCTGATAAACTTCCTCAATAACCGTTTTCCAGCCTGACAAGTGAAAAAAGGTACCCTTTTCACAAACATCAACAAAACGGTCCCACTTGTCTAATTCAGCCTCACTCGATCCTAAGATACTTACTTTGTAATCACCGGACATTGCTATTCAACTCCGTATACATCTCGCATAGTTCCCCACTTAAAATCTGTCAGCAGATTTTCAAGTCTTGTTTCCATCTTATTGAGATTTAAATAATGTCTAAAGCGAGATTTAAACGAAGCTCCTGCAACACGCGGTTGATCAGGGTCGATTTCCCATGGATGAAAGTAAAAAGAATAGGGTTGTTTTTCTTGTCGCAAATATTTTTCTACTAGCCATTGAGCAATACTATAAGGATAGAGCCTAAAATATCCGCCTCCGCCAATAGGAATTTGCTTGCCAAGAATTTTTAAAGTTGGGATCGGAATTTCTACAATACCTTCAGGGCGTTGATAGGCGAATCTTGGCCAATCTGGCGTACCATACAGATCGTGTTTAACCGGATAAGTACTCGAACTGTATTTAAAACCAAGCTCTACCAAAACCTCAAAAGCCCATTCGTTGGTATAACCAATCGAAAAACTTGGTGCCCGATAACCGGTAATTTGTTCACCTAACAGATCTTCCAGATGATCTTTTGAACGCTTTACATCTGCTAAAAACTCTTCCCTGGTTTGCTCTGACGCTCTGCGATGAGCATAACCATGGCTAGCCACTTCATGCCCCTGAGCATGGATATTCTTGATTAGTTCCGGATAGCGTTCTGCCACCCAACCCAATACAAAAAAAGTAGCTTTTACATCATTTTTGCCAAATATATCTAATAGTTTTTGGGTGTTATCAGCAACTCTGGGCTGATAATCCTGCCATTTATCTGGGGTGATAATCGATTCAAAAGCAGAAACATG
>JBLHNW010000176.1:0-7742 GCA_047622205.1 Paraglaciecola sp. | reverse complement strand
TTGGCTTGCGCAATAGTTTCCAACTGCCCTTCTAACTGAGTTCTGAGTTCCTGTTCATTCTTAAGCATGTACTTCCTGCTTTGTGTTATTTTTCGTTAATTGTAATAGCGCAGACTCTAATGACCCATCTCTAAAGGATAATCTTTCACACACGCAGTATTTATCATACTCACTTTGTTGATTCACATAAATAAGTTTATCTGTCTCAAAACCGATTTTGTCCGTATATAGGACAAGTGAGTTTAGTAATTCCGTGCATAATTGTGATGAACGGGCCAAAACCCACAAATGTTCCCCGTTAAGCCCAGTGATCGTCGCATACTTATAAGCGTTAATGTTTAACAAAATGATCACAAAACTGGCATAAAACGGACCCAAAAAGGATACTTTCAGTTGTTTTGCGTCATGATCATTAATAAAAGAAGCCTTGGCCTCTGCTACTTGCCATTCTTACTCGGCAGGACTGAAACCTCGATGCAGTAATTTAACTCCCCATGATCCACCCTGATCATTAACAAAGTCTATACCCAGGCTGCCTGCAAAATCAGTTAGTGAAATGCGCTGTTTACCGAATGCTTAACTTATTGCTATGATTTTATCTCCAACAAACACATGATACTTGGTTATGACACACTTAATTCTAATTATACCCATGCCACCTCAAGCTGCGCGTTTCAGAGCCTCTGGGGTGCTTCAATTCAAGGCGCTGCCATGACAGAATGTCGACCACCTTTTAAATGGCTGCAACGCCGAAGTGGAGTGCCCCAGAGGTTCCGTCCCGGCGGATTTAAAGCGGTTTATGCTGCGTTGGCTATTATTAGCTTAGTCCCCCTTTCTTTTAAATATAGGGCGCCTACAAATAGCCGCCTTGCCTAAACCGCTTTAAACTCCCGCTGAATCCGTCATTATGAGGTAGCTTGGGTATAGATATGGAGAAGTAAAAATGAAGTTGTATCACTGTCCCGATGCCCGGTCTCTAAGACCCTTGTGGGCACTCGAAGAAATGGGACTGGATTATGAACTCATCAATATGCCATTCCCGCCCAGGTTCAGTTATGAGGGATACCTCGATATCAACCCATTGGGGACCGTACCTACTTATATAGATGGCGATCTCACCATGACGGAATCTACGGGCATTTGTCAGTACTTGGTTGAAAAGTATGGCCCCAATACGATTGGAATGACCGTTGATGAACCGGAATATGGTGACTACCTGAACTGGTTGCATCGCAGTGATGCAACGTTGACCTTCCCGCAAACACTGGTATTGCGTTATAGCCGACTGGAGCCAAAGGAACGCCGCTTGCCCCAAGTCGTCGAAGATTATGGCAAATGGTATCTCTCTAGACTACGTTCTGTCGAAATGGCTATCGAGGGCAAGGAGTTTTTGTGTGCTGGACGATTCACCATCGCTGATATTGCCGTTGGTTATGCGCTTTTCCTGGGAGTATCTTTGGGTTTGGATGAGCGCTATAAACCCAACTGCAAGAGATACCTGGCGAGCTTGATGGAACGTCCCGCCTTCATCAGCGCCAGGAAGAAACAAAACTAATCCGCGATAAAGGTATTTCTTCCACTGTCTTTGAATCTGCGGAGTCAGAGCCGTTGAAATCTATTCAAAGATTAAATCGACACATGTTTGAAAAAACCTAATGGGGTTTTCGGTACCCGGTATGCTAATTGTTATTCATCGCTTGTTTTAACCAGATTTACTGTATTTGATTGGTTTTCTGAATGGGCATGGAGTTGGAATTGGAATTGGAATTGACAGGAGGCCTATAACAGGGCATCCGTGAAACACCTTGTTTTACTTGCTGATATCATGGATGTCTTGATAATTTGTGCTCAGCGTACTTAGGACATCACTATTTTTGCAAGCGCAGGGACTTGAGATTAATACCCAAAGACACATCTGTTTTCAGGGTCACCAGTTGTTTACACTGCAATGCCACTTCACCGTGATTTTGGACCTTGAGAGCAGTGGCGACTGCTAGATCATCTCGCAATATATCTTCTAGAAAAGCGTATTGCTTAAGCAATGCAGCAGCCGTCTTTTTGCCAACTTTCAGCACACCTTTAATGTTGTTGCTGGCATCGCCCGCCATCGCCCAATAGTCTGTAAGTTGCTCAACCTTAACATCATATTTACTGCTAACGGTTTCATGCGTTAATTCGCTTTGTTCGAAGTGATTAAAAACCTTGATGTGATTCGACAGAAGCTGCAAGAAACCTTTGTCAGTTGAAAGTATGATGGCATCTGCATTCTTGGCAGCTAAACCAACAGCCAGGGTCGCAATAACATCATCAGCCTCAAATCCTGCGACCGTTAAACTCGCCACGCCCAACTCAGCAAATGACTCCTCGAAACGAGAGAGATTGTCTAATAATGGGCTGGGTGTAGGCTTACGCCCAGCCTTGTAATCACCATAAAGATGATGACGCCATGTTAATTCGTGACTATCAAAAACCACGCAAGCATGGGTTGCGGGATGCTGTTTAAGCCCCCGCCCCAGAGATTGTTTCGAAGCTTGTATGACATCATCAATTTCCTGCTCTGCATCAGGCCTGGCTTCGTAAATTCTTCGAATCAGGTTAAATCCATCTACAAGCAGTGTTTTGGCCGTCACTTGACTATCTTAGTGATCATATGCATGAACAACACAGAGGCCTCAATATCCAATCGCGCCGCCTTCTGCGCGGGGATCTTTAGTGCCTGAAACAATACCATCCTTTATCATGATGGAATTCGCATCACCAATGCCTCGCCCCCAGGATCCCCTAAAACCCACATGCCCCATCGATTTGAGAATACTCAATGTGTCAGGAGAAAATGCATATTTATCAGACATAATCATATTGGGTTTCCACTGATGATGAAACCTGGGCTGGGAAACTGCATCATCTACTGTCATACCATGATCAATAACGTTAACAATAATCTGCAATGCCGTGGTAATAATTGTAGAACCGCCGGGCGACCCTGTAATTAAAAATGGCTCTCCATCCTTGGTTACGATTGTTGGTGACATAGAACTCAACATGCGCTTGCCTGGAGCTATGGCATTTGCTTCGCCACCAATCACATTATATTGATTGGGAGTATCTGGTTTCACAGAAAAATCATCCATTTCATTATTCAGTAAAATACCCGTCCCAGGAACGACGACTTTATTTCCGAAGCCGCTATTGAGCGTGGTGGTTAGTGAAACCATCATGCCTTCTTTGTAGACGGAAAAATGCGTAGTTTCACGACTCTCTTCCGGCCAGCTGCCTGAACCAATGTCTTCGCTTTTACTGGCATGTTTGGGATCGAAATCGGCGAATCGTTGCTTCGCATACTTTTTGTCCGTTAACATTGCCAAGGGCACTGCGTAATATTCAGGATCCCCGAGGTGTTTTGCCCTATCAGCATAGGCACGTCGTTCAGCTTCAATCATCAAATGAATTGCATCACTGCTGCCAAAACCCATTTTCCCTACATCATAGGGCTCCATAAAATTCAAAATTTGCTGGACCAAGGCACCACCTGATGATGGCGGCCCCATGCCATAAACTTCATAGCCACGATAGGTTCCTTTAACGGCTTCACGCCAAACTGACTTATAATTGGCTAAGTCCTCCAGGGAGATTTCACCATCAGATTTGTCCATTTCTGCAACAATCAATTGCGCCGTTTTGCCTTTGTAAAAACCGTCTCTGCCTAATTTGGAAATTCTCTTCAGAGTATTTGCCAAATCAGTCTGGATCCAAACATCCCCTTGTTGGTAGGGTTCACCACCGTTCGAAAACTTTTTGATTGATGCTGGATATTTCTGCATTCTCTTGAGCTGTTTCTTAAACTGGCGAGCCATGTCATGACTCAAAGGGAATCCCTTTTCAGCCAGTCGAATGGCCGGAGCCATCACTTCCTTTCTGCTCATCGTTCCGTGTTGTTCAAGCAACAGCAGTAATCCGTCAACAGACCCCGGGGTTCCGGCGGCTTTGTGGCTAGCCCTGGATAGCCCTTTAATAACGTTACCTTCCTTGTCCAGATACATATCGCGATGAGCATTTGCTGGCGCGGTTTCCCGGTGATCCAGAGTGATTACTTCGCCATTTTTTAAGCGCACAACAGCAAAACCACCACCACCGATATTACCTGCCGAAGGATAAGTCACTGCAAGTGCAAAGGCAGTCGCAACAGCGCCATCCACCGCATTACCACCATCGCGCATAATTTCAACACCGGCAGCAGAAGCCAGCTCAGCCCTGGACGTCACCATCGCTACCTCACCATAGGTGGCCTCCGGTCCGATTGCATAAATCTGGGTGCTGAAAAATGCCAGCAGGAAAATAATCACTTTCATAAAAATAGGTCACTCTGTATTAATTCACTGCAGCTTAACATGCCAAGGTATAGGAAGGAAAAACGCTATCCCTGATCTATACCCATACAACAGACCTCGATTGAGAAAATATCGACTTTACGTAACAGCCAGTTTGGGCGTGAGATGTCTGACGAAAAGAACAAAATCAGGTGATTAATGGCTTGATGAGCGGTTTTTTTAGTAGCTAACCTGACAATGCCATAAGCGAAACATCTCGCAAATGCAAAACCGTAAACGTGGGTGTCTTGTTAATTTTTTTGTTAATTTTTGGTTAGTTATTTAGACAAGATTTTACTGCTTATTAACTCTCCATATTTGAACAATGCATATTCACCCGGCTGCATGGTGTTCCAATCTTCGTCATTAGTTAGAGGACGAGTCGCAATGACAGTAACAACATCGAGCGGTGTGGTTTCTTTCTGAAAGTCGATTATCCAGTCTGAATCGATTAAAGTGGCCTTGCCAAAGGGTGCTCGTCTGGTGATCCAAGTAAGGTGATTGGTGCAAAACGCTAAGACATAAACGCCATCGGTTAACAACATATTGAAAATGCCTAGTGCACGCAATTCGTTTACTTGTTTGGCGGCAAAGCGAAATGCACTGGCCATATCTTTTGGTTTCTGTGGAAATCCTTTAGCCAGTTTTTCAAGCAGCCAACAAAACGCTAATTCGCTATCGGTATTGCCAACTGGAAGTTGCTCTGAAACGTTGAGTGTTTGTTTGTAATCACTGAGTTGCCCATTATGCGCATACGTCCAGTTTCGCCCCCACAAAGGACGGCAAAATGGATGGGTGTTTTCCAGTTTTATCCCACCTCGATTGGCTTGACGAATATGGCTGATTACTGATTTAGATTTAATAGGGTAAGAGCGCACTAAATTAGCAACTTCAGATTCACAGCTTGATAAAACATCTTTAAAACTTCGTGAACCTTTGCCTTCATAAAAGGAAATACCCCAACCATCTTTATGTGGGCCCGTTCTGCCGCCTCGCTCTAATAAGCCCGCGAAACTAAAGCAAATATCTGTAGGCACATTTGCCGACATACCGAGTAATTCACACAAATTTGTATCTCCCTATCTGGTTCCTCGGTAAATTATAGGGGAATTGTAGTTATAAAGCCTACAGTTCGATTTTAAAATTTATTTTGACAGGGCTCCCTGTTTATTTCCGCTTTCTCTATTGTGAAATTCACATGGACACCCATTGTAATTCAGTCGGATATTAAGAGTCATTTGACAATATTTATAGAGGGTATCTTGTTAATTGGTCAATTAATTTATTGTTGAAAGCAGACTTGTAAAAATGATAATTCATAGGAAATTACGTATACCCCCCCATGATAATGAAATCTAATAAATCGGATTTCGGCGACTTTTTATCATGGCTGTCCTGTTAATTACTCTCTGATCAGTACCGTGCTCGCAGCATACTTCACCAACGGCAAACACCTTGCCTGGATTGCCTTAGGCGCGGTAGGCGTATTGTGTTTTTTAAGTGCTGGAGCGGCCTGAAAGGAAAAAGGAGAGCAATAAAGCTCTCCATATTTTTTAACCGCCGGTTTTTTCCATGGCTCTTTTAAAGCCAGGGCTGGCGAGACTTCGTTCGAGATAGGCGGCTAGTTTAGGATAGGCTTCAAGCTCTCCCAACCTTTGCGCCAACTGCAATACAAAGCACATACCAAAGTCCGGCGCTTTTAACTCTGCACCCATTAAGAAGGTTTTATCTGCGAGAAAATCCTGAATATAGTTGAACTGTAAGGCAACTTCTCCAGTTGAGAACGCGCTGACTACTGGCGGGTGGGGTTGCTGCTCGCGCATCAGTAATAGCTTTAACAAAATAGGTGCAAAAGCTGAAGCCTCAGAATAGTGCAGCCATTGCAGCCATTCGGCCTTTGCCGCTGGTCCAGCTGCGGGGCCCAGTTTATTTTCAGTGTCGTACTTATCCAACAGATAAGTGGTAATTGCGCCACTTTCGCTAAGGGTGAAACCTTCAGTCTCGATGACTGGCGATTTACCCAAAGGATGTGCCAGCTTTAACTCCTCTGGCGCACGTCCACGCTCATTGCGATCATAAATTTTAAGCTCATAGTCAATACCTAACTCTTCCAGCAACCAAACCGCAAAAACCGAACGTCCAACCCTTAGGTGGTGAACTAATACCATCTGCTATCTCCCTCTCTTTATTATGTGGCATAAACTTAGCACACGCAGGGCAAGTGCCCCATGATAGTTATTTATTGCTGCTTATTACTCTGTTTTATATCCATGCCACCTCAAAATGACGGATTCTGAGTGACAATAGTGGTACGGGTATATATGCTTTCCCGTGACATTGTTTGAGCTTACAACCACCCCGCCGCCTGCAGAATTATTTTCATCCCAAGACCCGCCGTCACCAGCACTACTGCACCGCCAAGTACATTGCCGAGTAGGCCATTAGTATACTTGCCTAGTAAAGCCTCTTGGTTCATGACGAATAACAAAAAACTGGCAATAATCGGCAGCAGAAGGCCATTGGCAAATTGGGCGGCGATGATAATAGTAATAGGTTTGATACCGGTCAGTGCCAATGAGGCGCCAATAACAATCACGCTCAGGGCGATCAATCGGAATGTTAATGAAGATGTGCCACCTTTAATGCCGAGTATTTCCGTCATCGCGTAGGAGGTAGCTAAAGGCGCTGTCAATGAGCTGCTTAAGCCCGCTGCAAAAAAGCCCAGCCCCAACATGTATTTCGAAAACGAACCAAATACTGGCTCCATTTGCACCGCCATATCCCCTGCTCCGGAAATGCTTAAGCCAGTCCCAAAAATACTGGCTGCCGCGGTGGAAGCGATTAATATGGTAACCAAACCGCCAATTCCAATAGCTGTGGCTGAATCGCTGCGGGCACTGTTTAGATTGGTTACCGAGGACCACTTGGCCTTCACCGCTGAGGCATGCAAAAACAAGTTGTAAGGCACCACGGTTGTTCCTATAAGGGCTATTACCGTCAGTAAGCTGCCTTCTGGTACGCGGGGAATAAACAAGCCATTAAAGATAGCCGCCATATCAGGTTTGACGGCTATAAATGTTGCAACAAAGGCCACCACCATTATCAATACTAATATCACTAGTGCTTGCTCGATTAACTTATACGAGCCACGCCAAAGCAGAATGGCCGCGAGTATGGAAATTAAGACTACCGCAAAAGGATAAATTGACTGCTGATCACTTGATATGGCTTCCAATCCCAAGGCCGCACCGGCCAAATTCCCCCCTTCATAGGCGGCATTACCTAAGTACAAAGCCACAATGATTAAAGCAAATAGAGGCCATTTCCACATGGACTGTTGAAACAACTCTTTTAGCGTCTCACCAAGCCCTTGCT
>JBLHNW010000175.1:0-7759 GCA_047622205.1 Paraglaciecola sp. | reverse complement strand
CTTCAGGCGGAGATGACTAGCATATCTAAGAGACAAAAAGGCCGCTTAAGTAAGCGGCCTTTTTTAAGGTTTAAAGTGATCGGGCTAACTAGTTAGTTAAGTCTTCAAAAAACTTCTTAACTCCGTCAAAAAAACCACTTTCTTTCGGGCGATTCTTCGCAACGTCTTTACCAGTACCCATGGAATTTTCCAATTCGTCCAATAGCTCTTTCTGCTTATTACTGAGGTTAACTGGAGTTTCAATTACCACCTTACAAATCAAGTCACCGACACTGCCACTGCGCACCGATTTAACACCTTTATTTCGTAAACGGAACATCTTACCCGTTTGGGTTTCTGCAGTAACTTTCAGTTTTACTTTGCCTTCGAGCGTAGGAACTTCTATGTCACCGCCAAGAGCTGCCCGCGTGAAACTTAGAGGAACTTCACAATACAAATTATTACCATCTCTGGTGAATATTTTATGTTCACGAACATGTACCTGAACGTATAGATCACCTGAGGGTGCTCCGACTTCTCCGGCTTCACCTTCACCTGAAAGACGAATACGATCGCCGGTATCAACTCCAGCCGGAACTTTAACAGATAATGTTTTAGTTTTTTCTACCCTTCCCTGCCCGTGACATGGACGACAAGGATCACTGATAATTTTACCCCTGCCTGAACAGGTTGGGCAGGTTTGCTGCACGGCAAAGAAGCCCTGACGCATCTGCACCTGGCCCTGACCATGACATGTTGGACACGTAGTTGGGCTGCTGCCTTTTTTGGCGCCAGAACCGTCACAGACTTCACAACCGACTAAGGTAGGCACGCGAATCTCAACGCTTTTACCACGTACAGCCTCTTCCAGACTCAGTTCAAGGTTGTAGCGAAGATCTGCACCGGGGCGAACCCGAGACTGACGTTGACCACCTCGACCACCGCCGCCGAATATGTCGCCAAATACATCACCAAAAATATCGCCAAAGTCACCGCTTTGGCCACCGCCACGATTAGGATCAACACCTGCATGACCGTATTGATCATAAGCTGCACGTTTTTTTGCATCGGTTAGAACTTCATGAGCTTCCTGCACTTCTTTGAATTTCTCTTCCATGGCTTTATCACCCTGGGTCCGATCCGGATGAAATTTCATGGCAAGGCGCTTATAAGCCTTTTTTATTTCGCGTTCAGCAGCTGATTTATCAACTCCCAACACCTCATAATAATCTCGCTTCGACATATAGCTTGTTAATCCTGATATTTATTTAGCAACTTTACTTGGTCAACTTATGCACTTTTTAAATACAAACAAGGGCGCAATGAAACCAGTTCATGCGCCCGAGTTGGTTCCTGCTTAGCAAGAACCAATACCCTTCATCCTGGAAACCGCATGTTTGTTGGCTAGACTCACTCGGCCCATACTCTTAGTGGACTAAGCTTATGAGGCCTCACTCATTTGCCGCCGCCATGCAATTCCAATGATTTAAGGTATAAATAATCAAATGTGATTATTTTTTATCATCTTCTTTTACTTCTTCAAACTCAGCATCAACTACATCATCGTTCGGCTCAGCGGCAGCGTCTGTTGGTTCACCGCCAGCAGCGGCACTTTCCGCAGCAGCTTTGGCTTGCGCCACTTCCATTAATTTAGCCGACGCTTCAATTAGCGCTTGAGTTTTCGCTTCAATCTCTTCCTTACTATCACCCTTAACCGCAGCTTCAAGGTCGGTGACAGCAGTTTCAATTTGTGCTTTATCTTCTTCAGATAAGTCATCGCCAGCTTCTTCAACTTGCTTACGAGTACCATGGATCATGCCATCAGCTTGGTTACGAGCTTGTACAAGTTCTTCGAATTTTTTGTCTTCTTCCTTGTTAGCTTCTGCGTCTTGTACCATTTGATTGATTTCATCTTCACTCAAACCAGAAGATGCTTTAATAGTGATTTTTTGCTCTTTACCGGTATCTTTATCTTTTGCAGACACATGTAAAATACCATCAGCATCAATATCAAAAGTCACTTCGATTTGTGGTGCGCCGCGCTGTCCAGGACGGATCCCTTCAAGGTTAAATTGACCAAGAGATTTGTTGCCTGATGCCTGCTTACGCTCACCTTGTAAAACATGTACCGTTACCGCAGCTTGATTGTCTTCGGCGGTTGAGAATGTTTGACCTTTCTTAGTTGGAATGGTGGTATTTTTCTCAATCAAGGCAGTCATTACGCCGCCCATGGTTTCGATACCTAAGGATAATGGTGTTACATCCAGTAGTAATACATCAGTAACATCACCAGATAATACGCCACCTTGAATCGCAGCGCCTACGGCAACAGCTTCATCAGGGTTAACGTCTTTACGTGGCTCTTTACCAAAGAATTCGGTTACATATTTTTGTACCATTGGCATACGTGTTTGACCACCTACCATGATGATATCGTTGATATCACCTACCGATAAATCAGCATCCGCTAGAGCTTGCTTAAGTGGGCCTAATGTCGCTTTAACCATACTTTCAACAAGTGACTCAAGTTTTGCACGAGTCAATTTGATGGTTAAATGCTTAGGACCAGAAGCATCTGCCGTGATGTAAGGTAAGTTAACTTCAGTCTGTTGAGCAGATGAAAGTTCAATCTTGGCTTTTTCACCCGCTTCTTTTAAACGCTGCATGGCTAGTGGATCTTTACGCAAGTCCATACCAGAATCTTTCTTAAATGTTTCTACCAAATAATTAATAACTTGGTTATCGAAATCTTCACCACCTAAGTGTGTGTCACCGTTGGTTGCCAATACTTCGAATGTATGTTCGCCGTCAGCTTCATCGATTTCGATGATTGAGATATCAAATGTACCACCACCTAAATCGTATACTGCAACAACACTGTCACCCTTCTTCTTGTCCATACCATAGGCAAGAGCGGCAGCAGTCGGCTCGTTAATAATACGTTTAACTTCGAGTCCGGCAATACGACCAGCATCTTTCGTGGCCTGACGCTGAGAATCGTTAAAGTACGCTGGAACGGTAATAACCGCTGCAGTTACTTCTTCGCCCAAATAATCTTCAGCGGTCTTTTTCATTTTCTTCAATACTTCAGCAGAGATTTGCGGCGGAGCCATTTTCTCGCCTTTCGCTTCTACCCACGCATCACCGTTATCAGCTTTACCAATAGTGAAAGGCATGATGTCGATGTCACGCTGTACTTCTTTATCTTCCCAGCGACGACCAATTAAACGCTTAATAGCGAATAAGGTGTTTTTCGGGTTAGTCACCGCTTGACGCTTGGCCGGGGAACCGACTAAGGTTTCGCCGTCCTGGCTGTATGCGATTATAGAAGGTGTGGTGCGTTCACCCTCAGCGTTCTCAATTACTTTTGCTTCTTTGCCATCTAACACAGCAACACATGAATTAGTTGTACCTAAATCGATACCAATGATTCTACCCATTAGTTTTTCTCCAAAAAATTGTTCTTTAAATGCCTGTACACTTTGTGGGGTTATTCTTCGCGTTTTCAACTTTTTTTGTTAAAAAAACTACCTACAAAGCAATAATAATTATTAAATCGTCTCTCGCCCGAAGGAGATCATTTACGTCAAACTAGGCCTGAATATCCACCCCGCCTTCTGGCGCTCGAGACACCATGACCATAGCCGGGCGCAATAAGCGACCATTTAGCTCATAACCTTTTTGCATTACTGCAATAACGGTGTTGGGTGCCAACTCCGCATTTTCCTGCATCGACATCGCTTGATGTAATACTGGGTTGAAGGTTTCACCTTTTGGGTCAAGCACTTTCATGCCAAATTTTTCAAGCGTAGAGTTAAAAGACTTAAGAGTTAACTCAACACCATCCACAACAGGTTTAATTGCTTCGTTTGCTGGATCAGCCACTTGTAATGCGCGCTCAAGATTGTCTGCCACTGGCAGCAACTCACCGGCAAATCGCTCAAGGGCAAATTTGCGAGCCTTATCAACTTCACCTTCTGCTCTCTTGCGTGCGTTATCCGCGTTAGCAATTGCACGCATAACCGAATCTTTTTGTTCAACTATTTTGCTTTCAGCGGCAAGTAGGGCCTTTTCTAGCTCCATTATGCGCATTTCATCGACGGTAATTTCTTCAGCAGTAACCTGCTCGTCCATTGCTTCGTTCGTTTCTGCAGCGTCAACCTGATCCTGCTTTATCTCATTACCATGCTGTGGCTGCTGCTCGTTGCTCATGCTTCTCTCCGTACAAAATATTTAACGTTGTTACTAACGTGGCTATACCCTTCATTCTTGCAGTTGCGTGTTTGTTGGCTACACTCATTCGCCCCAATCACTTAGCAGACTAAGCTCGTGGGATCTCATTCGTTTACCACCACCATGCAAATCCAATTATTTGCGGTATATAAAATCAATTGCAGCTAATTATGGGGTTAGATTTTTCAGCTTCAAGGGGGTATTTAGCTTGTTTAGTATAAAAACCATATGCCATGTCAATAAAATGCATCCTCACACTCTCAATAGACAACATAACTCGCTCAAAACAATCATTGGAAGTTTTAGCTAAAAAATGGCCAGAACCACCACTTATTATCATGCTGCTTTTGGAAATATTATATAAGCCATTGTATTTGCGAGATTATTAAGATGGTCTAAAATTTGCTTACTAACCGTTTTTATAATTACATAGTCACTAATTGGGAGAATAATATGGATGAAGGTATGGTTTTTGTGATGATTATTTTGTTTGCATTTGTGTTGCCAATTGTCTTTGTAGCCATTTGGACTAGCCACAAAAAAGACATGCTTAAACTCAATATGCACCTAAGTGATTCAGAAAAACAGAATATGCAAAACGAGTTAGCGGCCGTAAAAACCCGCTTGGAAGTATTAGAAGCCATTGTGACTGATAAAAAATATCAGTTAGCCCAGGAAATTTCTGAACTAAAAGCCGGACAATAGATTTTACTGTTTATAAGTTCGGGGCCTCTAAGCGCTGGCGCCGAATGATGCTACATTCATGCTGTTAGGGGCCTTTAATGGAGAATAATCGCCACCATCTGTGGACTAGTTAAAGAAGTTTGGTGACCTTCTTTACTGGCGCAAATTTCTATGGAAATAGGGACTAAAAGTAATTCGGGCATTTACACTCATTAAGCTCAACTTCAACAATATTGTATGGAAGAAATTAATAAAAACTTGGACCTTAAATAAATATGCATAACGAGCCAAGGCCTTATTCATTACTGGCAGCATAGTCATATTCCGAGCACACTCAAGTGAAACCAAATATATTCAGAAACGCTCATCTTTAGGAATGTTTTTCTAAATACCTAAGCTACAGGAAAAGCGCTTTTCCCTTGCTCGCTCATTTTCCTATGTTGGTACTTCTTAAGGCCCATTCCAACCTATCGTGAATTTAGTCCAAGCTAACTTAATCCATAAGGTAGAAATATGGATTTGTGTTATACAAGATTAGTTTTTTTGGGTGTTGCATTAATTTTCGGGCGCGGTTAACGCACGCTGATGGCACTGATTAATGGGTTTACTCTGTAGTTGCGTCGGTACAAAACACAACGGTTTGACAGGATTAAACACATCATTTAACTGCATTGAACCCACAGATTTGTAAGCCATTTAACCTTTGGAGATCATATGAAGTATATTTCGCCCATCATCACATTAGCTGTCTTAGTATCTGGCTGCTCCCAACCCGTCCCAGAAGAAACAGCTCAACAAGAACAGGCCTCTGCAGTTAGCGGTTGGAAGGTGGACTTCTTAGATGAATTTGACACCTTTAACCCAGAAAACTGGCAAGACCAGATGATATGGGTGAATGGCGAAGACCAATGTTATGTGCCTGATAATCAACACAATACCCGGGAAGTTAGTGACGGAACTCTCAAAATAAGAGTGATTGACCTAGGTGAAAAAGTCCCATGTGACAACGTCGACAAACATGGCAAACAACATTCCGATACCCAGTATGTGGCCGGTCGTATTGCCTCAAAAAACCGTAAAGAATTTATCGGTGGCAAATGGACGGCCAGATTAAAAGTTGAAAACAGTGGTCAAGCCGGTATGTTTCCAGCGTGGTGGCTACTAGGAGCTTTGAACAACGAAGCACCTGTTGAAGAAGCCGATGAGACCGTATGTTGGCCAATGACTGGCTCAGGTGAAATAGACATTTTTGAACATCATAGTGATGGCGGCCCAGATCATTATGCAGCACGCGCAATTAAAAGCCTTGGTTATTGTGATGGTGGTGATTGGCAGGCGCTGATGTTAGTGCAAGAAGCAACCCTCGCGGAATACCATGATTATTCAGTAGAATTGCTTAACAATGAAATTATTTTCCGCCTTGATGAGGTGGAAGTTTATCGTAATAGTAATGACGAAGAGCAGTTCCCTGAACCCTTATTTGCTATCCTGAATTTTGCCAAAATAAATGGCTCCCCTATGACCCAGAACTGGACCATGGAAGTGGACTGGGTGAAACACGAAGTCTGGAAGTAAACCAACGCACTTCAGTGGCCTTAAGGTCTGCCTGATAAATTATTCAGTTAGACTTTTGGCCACTGCATTACCCCACATGTTTTCCTTACACAAGCGCTTTACATTGGCTTCTTTACGGTAATGTTAAACGCACTTTTAAAATCGCGGAGAACAACTAAGGCAAACGCTACTTTGACTTCATAGCACGATCAAATGACCGCCAATTTATCAGTAGAGACCGCAGAGGTTCCAGAGGATGGCGTGACCAACCGTTGGGGCCAAACTTTTGAACTTGATAAACTATTGATATCTTATATCAGCTAGTTCTCTAGCTACGGCGCAGGCAACCCAACACTCACCATAGTCGCACTCGCGATCAGACAGATAACATCGCATCGCATGCCGGCACACTTTAAGGTGTAAGCTGGGCGCAAAAACCTAGGCTTTGGGGTATCATACTTGCTTAATCCAAGAGAGAGGGATATCCTTTTTATAGACCCCATTAACAGCTATGTGTCGGTAATTGTTGTGAGTTTTCTGAACGGCTATTTTATAAAAATTTTCACTACCTCCTTAGGATTCTTTTTACCTATTCAATTTGTACCTTTTCTTTATCGGCGCAAGAAACATCAGTAAATACAGTCGAAGCGATAGTTCATTATACATTTGAAGTAGTCAAACAAGTGGATTGGCCAAATGAAGAGGAGCTCTCTGTTTTTACCATCGCTATGCTGGGTGAAGACCGTGAACTGCAAGAAGCATTTGCCGCAAAATTATCAACATCCATCCGAGGAAAAACATTCACATTTGAAACAGTACAATTTGAAGATCTAGCCCACAGGCCTTTCTCAATTATTTTTATCACCAACAAAAAACTTTCTTTAAATAGTCGAGTATTTGCCGAAGCGACGGGGTCACTTATTGTGACGGATGGTCGCGTCAATAAATCCGAACAAATGATTAGCTTGATCACGACGCGACGCGATATTGAAATGACTTTAAATCGACAGAACTTAACAGAACGAAACTTCGAAGTCTCCGCTAACTTACTGGAGTACGCCGGCACAAAAGAAGACCTCAGTCAGCAGATAAAAGAAGATGAAAAACGCTTACAAAATCTACTTTCACAAGTTGCCGAAAGAGAGAAGAACCTACTTATTCTTGCTGAAGAAATGAAAGAAAGAACAACATCTCTGCAACAAGCGCAGCAAGAGCTAAAAGACAATACCAAAACATTAGCCAAAAACAATCAACAATTGTTGAAGCTGGGCGAAGGCATTACACAAGCTGAACAAGCAGTCCACGATAA
>JBLHNW010000174.1:0-7783 GCA_047622205.1 Paraglaciecola sp. | reverse complement strand
GCATAATCGAATCTTGTGAACAAAACAAATTTTCATATGGCCATTTGCCATTATTACTTGTTTATCAAGGTCCATGCCAACGCAGAAAGTATTCGTAAGTTGTTGAATTATATTGATTTATGATGAAATTTTGTTTTTGCGCACTGTTCAATCTGTGTTGAATTCGACACAGTAGCAAGCAATATTGTCACGAATATGGGACAACAGAATCCGTTACAGCTACCGATTGACGCCATCGTCTCCGAGCCTGTCATAGAATAACAAGAGACTATGACGTCATTAGCTGATTTTAAGCCCTTGGGTCTTCCAGCATTGCACCGACTCTAAGTTTCGGGTTTAAGATCCCAAGCATTTCTCTAATAAAGGCAACAATTGCCACCTTTTAGGTTTTCCAGAAGCAACTAATCGGAATTAACAGAACAGATATGATAAGGAATCAAAGGAATGGATTGTTTTGTTTGCCGTTGTTATAGATACCCTGTTCATTTGTTTAAAGCCTCGATACATTTAATCACTTCCACTTGGTAGGTTTTACCTCTTTCATTGAACAAATCTAATAGGTTCAAAGATGTTGGAACATAACCAAAACCTATTTGGTGTTTTGGGTGCCATTGAAAAATTGACCCACCAGCGCCTTGCCAGCCATAAAAACCTTCTCTGCCAGTGTTAAATGCCTGGTCAAAATGGTGGTGATTTTCAGGAACCTGCTCGAACTCGGCTATCCCACCTTGAGTGAAAGTGGTGTACATGAAGCCCGTATCTTCTCTACTGGCATAATCGTGCATAGATTCCCATGCAGTTTGGCTTAAGTATTGAGTGTCATTCCACTTGCCGCCTTGGGACATCATGGCCGCAATCTTGGCTAAACCTCGGGCGGAGCAATTTGCGTTGGCTGAGGGGGTTTCTCCCATAGCAACAACAGGATCATTGAAAAAATTGATGGATTTCATGCCAATATAGGCTGGCGGTTTGCCGCGGGTAGTTGCATTGCGCAAAGGGGGAAACAGACGTGCTATTTTTGCTAATATCTGGAATATATTGAGTTCCATTTTTCTACCCAGAAACTTAGGCTTCAGGCCCTGCCGCAACTGATAAGCAATTGGTACAGGTATGACTGCTGAGCGCCGATCCAAATCATCTTGTTTAACACCAATATGTGCATCTGCTTGTAAGGGGATACTGATGTCTTCTTGTAAAAACTCCCCAATTGTTCTGCCAGCCGGATCAACGCGACGGAAAACTTCATTTACGATCCAACCACGGGTAATTGCATGATATTCCCGTTTGTTACCAGTTTTGGGGTAATTTTGCCGGTGTCCTTCAATGATACTACCAATAGGGTTCTTTTTGAGGTTTTCAGACAGCAAGTCATTTGGATCAACCGAAGTATCAAATGCCGCTAATCCTGCTTCATGGCGCATTAAATCAGCAATGCTCAGGGATGATTTTTCTTGAGCACCAAATTCTGGCCAATACTCAACGATTTTAGCTTCGTAGCGGAGTAATCCTTTGTCTACCAGAGAAGCAATGGCGATAGCTTCAAGGCTTTTACCGCTACTGAAAACGTTAACGATAGAATCCGCAGTGAAATTTTCCTCGTCTTGGGGTCTTGCCCATAAATCAACAACTTTATTACCTTGGTGATAAACACATAGTTGCGTATTCTTCTCATATAAAGTCTGCATATTGTGTTCAAACAGTTTCTTAACTGACTCGAATCCAGGTGCCACTGTTCCTTCGATCTGATGTGATCTAACTAAACTGCTCATCTATCTAACCTCTACTAAATGAAAAGTGACTATACACAATAACTACTCTTTGAAATATCAATATACTAGATGGAAGGGCAAGTTCAAATTACGCCTATCGATTTACGATGGGTGTCTGCGTAATTTGCAAACAGTTATCTGTAATTTTGTCCAATAACAGCACATCAGGGACAATTTGGGATAAAGCCACAGCTATGTTTTGCATCACATCAATAAAACGTTTATAAAAGCACAACCTAAGAGCCATATGAAGATATGGCCAGAATAATATTGGACAGGTTGGGGGGGTGATTATCCAATTCTGTCTTCAACTAAGTTGTTAACTGGTAATACATATGACTATTGAACAGGAAAACGAGATAGATATTATCTCCACATATGAGGAAGAAGGTTATGTGGGTTTAACCATTTCTGATCATCTGGATTGGGACATCGCGAATGAAAAGCTACTGAAATTACAAAATAAGATTAACACCTATCTTGGCTTTGTGCAGTCAGGGCAAATATATAATGATTACCCTAATGCCAAAAGGTTAAAGATAAAAATTGAACTTGTTTGCAAGTACCCGCCGAATGAAGAGGGAGAGAAGTTTCTTAAACTCTTACAGGCAATGATTGAAAAGGCAGGTTTTTACTTCAATTGGAAGTTACATGGATCAATTAACAGCTAACAAAGCAATGTTGCCGAACTCCTTGAGTTGTCCCCTTTTTGGCAGAGACACGTAAAAAAGGGCCATCTCAATCCGCCTGTGAATTACGGCCTTAAACTGCTGAAGGAGATATCGGATTGTTAATCCAAACAGATCGAAGCCCTGGCACTGGTTACAGGGTAGGAATGCTGATTGTTGCTCTGTGTGCCATCAGCCTTGTGGCTTTTCTGTTTCTCTCTGGTTCCGTGAGCATTCTCAAAGCATCACTACTCATGCTCGGTGTCGGAACGCTGGTCTTCTTTTACGCGATACCTGTTTTGGCCAAGCGCCGTGACTATATAGGCCAAGAACCAAAAATGCAGTTCGCGAAACTCAAGTTACTACCTTACATGATGTTCGTTGCAATTTGTCTTGGGGTTGCTGTTTATGGCGCTGTTTCAGCCGCTTAACAACTGTCATGTTTACGTAGACACCCATCGTAAACATTCTCATATGAAGATAGAGATTTGATTGAGTTACGATAGATATTTGCGTGGTTTGGTGCTCAAATCAGGCACATAAATGCGCAATTTGGCTTAGCGATATACAGCTTCAAGAAAAGGGTTATTTAACATAATAGACAATCTTTTCAAAAGCGCATTATGCTTGGTGATAATACTTTTTACGGCGTTCTTTTTCTTAACGGTATTGCCACCACTTCTTGATAATTTTGATGTGTTTGGAGCGTCGGCAGCTGGATTTGTAAACTCATATGCGAGAGGCTATTCAACAGATGTAATAATGTGCTGGTTTGTATTATTTTTCTGGGTCCTTCATGATGTCAAAGTTCACTCAATTAAGTATGGGTGGATATGTTTGTTATTGGGTTTGGTTCCAGGTGCAGCGGTTGGTTTATCTTTGTATCTAATTCTAAGGCATTCTCAATTTAAGCGTTTAGATGTATCAGCTGTATAACAAAACCCTCAAAAATCCCCTGCTTGCCAGGTTGGCGCTCTTGGGACTTGAAGCTGAGAATTAAGGCTAGCAAGAATCTTAAGAATGAGATGCTGAAAAGGGTTTTAATAGCATTTGTACTCTTTGCTATTCTCATTTTCATATTAGCCTCACCCAATGACGTTTGTTTCAATATATTGTCGAGACATCTTTGCAACGGTCAAGACAAGTCAGTTTTACTCACTTGGCTTTTCATCGGTGATTCGCTTTTGTTGGCTTATGCCGCATCACCGTTTGTATATTACGGTGCTATGAAATTCATTATTAAGGCAAAGAATAATAACAATTGAATAATCTTGTTCGTAAACTCACGGGACAATTATTCAAAGTGTTATAAGCCGTTATGATATTGACCATTGGTGTTTTCTGGAACCATAAGCTTGAGTTTTTCATTAACCATTAAACTCAATTCACTATCAGTAGTTGAGTCATTGCTAAGTAGTTGTTCAAATTGAGCAATTAGTAGTGCTTTGTCAGGAGACTGCTTATCTCCAGCGCCAATATTGGTTAAATCAATCATAAAGTCATCGAACACATCAGCAAGATCGTCAATGATCTCGGTATTCAAAAATTGATCTTGATTATAAATGCTGGGGTAGCCCGCTTTTTGTTTGTCGATAGCAAAAGAAACGCCTTTTAGATTAGTAATGCTGGTGGATTTATCACACGAAAGCATACAGCCGTTATCGATACGCGGCTTTTCACAGCCGACACTTTGCTGAAAGAAACATTGTCTGCTTACCATCAATAAAATGGGGTGATAAATGCTATACAACATTTTGAAATTCTTCGGTCGAGTTATACCTCTAATTTGCTGTTTGTTAATTTCATTCGAGATAAATGCACCGCTACAATTGAGCGCTTCTTGCATTGCTAGCAATGCATAAGAGTTGGTCGTGTTTAAGTTAGGGCCTGCGATCCACTTTATTCCTAGTTCATAGGCGCGATTAGCGATACCAGTATTGCTAGTCACAATAAGTTCAGGCTTAACCTGTTCTAAAATATTAAGCGCAACATCGTAATCTTTATCAATTAATACTGACGGAAACCAAGGGATCAATCGAGGATTGTCTAGTAGGAAATCAACGTATTTAGTGCAGCCTCGTTTGTACGCATCGGGCAACTTAAAGTAGATATCTGCATCTGTTACGTCACCCAAATTAACATCGGCTTCGTCACAAATTAATAGCGATAAATTAGCACGTGCATTGGCTTTTTTAGGCCTTTGTTTTGCGTGTTGTTCCAATTTAGGTAGTATTACTTCAGGCAATATTTTTTGACCGCCGTTTAACACACGAGCCACTTCACTTTTTAACAAAGTAAGTGTTTTGAAAGAAATACCTACGTTGGCAGCCAAGTTTTTAATATCTAGTGGCTGCAGACTAAACGCTGCGTTATCTAAGTTTTTAAATCGCTTGTCGATAGCAACTTGCTCTAGAGGGGTTTTATTATTTGACGTTAATAACCCAGTTGATTGAACAACAAATGTATTTTCTGTTGAGGCAGATGTTAGCGATAAGGTTTCTTTAGTTGTTACTGTGATCGTAAGCGGCAGTCCAACATCGCCAGAAAAAACCAAGCTAAGTAAGGGTTTATCGATACTCACATGCTTTATTTTTTCAGCTACCGAGGCCGACATCTGCGCTTTTTCGATATCTAAACTCTGTTCAACACTATGAATCTGTACAACTGAAATAGCATTGTTTGCTTCAATAGCGTGATTTTTAGAATTATCACGAGGGTTTTCAGTAAACATTGATTGGTTTAAGTCACCACGTAAAAAGGCGTTTGAAAAGTCACGGTTAAACACTTTATATAAGCGTTCACCATCTTGTGTTAACTCACCTGTATCAAGGAAACCGTCGATCTGTTTTCTAAAGCTATCAACCACTGTGTGCACATAGCTCGCACTCTTAATTCGACCTTCAATTTTAAACGAATGAACGCCCGCATCAATTAGCGCAGGTAAGTCGAAAAAGGCCGAATTGTCTTTTATATTTAGTGGGAAATTATTACCTGTGGGGGTCGTTTCATATTCTTCACGACAGGCTTGGCTACAACGACCGCGGTTGCCTGAGTTACCAGCACTTGCTGATGTTGAATAACATAAGCCCGAAAAAGCAACACAAAGAGAGCCATGCACAAATACTTCCGTTAACACATCATGCTTATGACCAACGGCTGCCATAGCGGTTATTTCACGCAGGTTTAGTTCTCGTGATAGGTTAACACGCGAAGCTCCAAGCTTTTTGAGAAAAGGAATTTGACCAATGTTGTGCGTGGTTAACTGGGTTGATGCGTGAATGTCGAGAGTTGGGAAGTATTTTTTCAGAATATAGAACATGCCGATATCTTGCACAATAACGCCATCTAAGGTCGTGTTCGCAAGTTTACTGAGAAGTTTGGCAAGGGATTTAAATTCACGCTCCAAAATAACGATATTCAACGTTAAGAAGATCTGGCACTTATATTGATGAGCTAAACGAATAGTGCCAATCAGTTCGTCAAAGGAGATATTTGACGCGCGGTTACGAGCATTAAAGTTATCTAAACCACAATATACAGCGTCAGCGCCCGCTATAATCGCGGCTTTGATCGCGTCGATATCGCCGCCCGGTGCTAACAATTCAATTTTAGGATTCATTTATTTAACTTATTGCCAATTACTTAATCTGCAATGATCTGAGATTATTTGAGCGGGGGATTTTACCCGTATATTTAGCTACTGAATACCGATAAAATGCGTAAATACAACACAGATCGTTTATTTCATGCTTTTAACTTTAATGACATATACAACTAAGGCGCATTCGGGTCCATGACATTACCTGTTTTATACTCTTTAAGAAATTGTCCTTATGCGATGAGAGCGCGCTTAGCAATATACAAATCAAAGCAAGCTGTTGAGCTGCGTGATTTGGTGCTCAAGGATAAACCGCCAGAAATGATAGCCGCATCGCCTAAAGCGACTGTACCTATTTTGGTGCTAAGCTCTTCAAAAGAATCAGCTTCAAAAGTAATTGATGAAAGCTTGGATATAATGCTGTGGGCTCTAGGTGAAAGTGATCCTAATAACTTACTTCGTGCAGAAATTTTAAACAGCCCAGTCAGTTCAAGTGAAACTAAGCCTTTGATTAAACTAGCGGACATTCGGAGCCTGGTGGATTTATTCGACCATGAATTTATTCCCTGTCTAGATGCTTACAAGTGCGCTAAGCGTTATCACGAAAGCAACTTGCAAGAGTGTCGAGAGGCTTGCGAAGTGTATATTCAGAACTTAGAGCAGCGCCTTAGCTCCCATGAGTATTTAATTGATGATAAAGAAAGCATGGTAGATATCGCCCTTCTGCCTTTTATTCGAAAATTCGCGAAAGTAGAGCGGCAGTGGTACCAGCAATCACCGTATCCAAAAGTAAGACGTTGGCTTAATCTGTATTTACAAAGTGCAATGTTTAACAAAGTCATGGCTAAATATCCGCTGTGGTCGTCAGGTCAGTCAGTCATAGAATTTGGTGACATTTAGTAAGTACAGATTTACATAGATTATTACATAGACCCATTCCAGCGAACTTAGCTAAGAAACGCACAATAAAGAATATTTGATACACCTACCATCTGGAAACTAGATATGCAGACCCTCAAACAGGACTCGATTTCATGAATTGAACAAGCGTGTTATGTTGGATGTCTTGTTTTGAACATGAGGGAAACTGAAGCACAATGAGAATCGAAAGGACGCCCCCTTTAGCCGATGAGTTGGCAAACATGTATCAAATAGCGGGATGGATAGATAATCCAGATCCAGAAAAAATGCTCAGATCCGTAAATTCGGAATCGGAATGGTTCGTCGCAAGAGACAATGATTCAAATCTTTTAGGAATAGGTAGGTTAATTACGGATTACGTGAGGTATGCGTTTATAGTCGATATCATCATCAAAGAAGAGCATAGGAAAAAAGGTGTTGGAACCTCAATTATGAATGCAGTAATTGCAGAGTGCCGTGCACTTGATATAGATAGCGTCAATTTATGGCCAAGTGAAGGAAAGGTTTCTTTCTACGAGCGTTTGGGCTTTTATTCGTTGCCTTCTAGTCAGCCGCATATGAAATTAGGAAATGCTGAGTGATTAAGGCAATAGAGGCTCAAAGCAAATGCATCAAATCTGACTCAGCAAGCAGACTGATTTTTCACAGAAGGCAAAAGACAAAAGACGTAAAAAGCTCACTCCTACTCCGCAGTTTATGAGGGGCGTTGAGCCTGTAGAGAAAGGTCGGAGCAAAAAAACTATAGTGTGCTACGTTTAGGGGTTTGATGATAAAACCTTTGTAGATTTTATGTGGCAGCGCAGTCTTGAAGGTGCTTTTAGCTAATT
>JBLHNW010000173.1:0-7784 GCA_047622205.1 Paraglaciecola sp. | reverse complement strand
ATCCTGACGATATACGTTCTGATCTTTATGACCTTGTTTAATTAATTGACGCACATCTTGAGCTTGAGTTTGACTTAGATCCAATTTTTTCATTATCTGTCGCAACTCGGTTTTACGTGGATGATGGTCAGGGCCTGCAAAAGAACTTGAAGCAAATATCAAAGATATAGACACAGCAAGGGGAGCAAGTATTTTATTGAACTTAAACATAAATTTTTCCTCTATTCGTTTTATGCCAATTAGCATGTGAAGAGTCTAGCCTTTGGAATGCAAAGAAACGCAAAGCCTTTGTAAAGCTTTGGTAAAGGTATGCCATATATGCAGTATACAAAGGTTATTATAAGTAAAAGGAGAATGTAGTGATGCAAAAATCTTTACTGTTAATCGATGATGACCTGGAATTTACTCATCTATTGAGGGAATATTTAGCTCCCCAGGGTTATCAAATAACTGTTGCTAATGATGGTGAGTCTGGACTTGCCATGGCGACAGGTATGGAGCATTTTGATCTAATATTATTGGATGTCATGTTGCCTAAATTGGACGGCTTCGAAGTGCTAAAAAGGCTTCGTGTGAGTCATTTGACCCCAGTGCTGATGTTGACGGCCAAAGGGGATGATTTCGAGCGCATCTTTGGATTGGAGTTAGGCGCAGATGATTATCTCGCCAAGCCGTTTAATCATCGTGAATTATCGGCTCGAATTAAAGCTATTGTCAGGCGTATGGAGATGTTGCCCAGTTTAAGTACACAACAAAGTTTGCATATTGACGCCGTCACATTATCTCCGGCTACCCAACAAGTGACCTGCGAAGGACAACATATAGACTTAACCGGAACAGAGTTTTCCATACTGCATTTATTGATGATCAATAAGGGAAATTTGGTTAGCAAGAGTGACATTAGTGAAAAGGTTCTAGGGCGAAAATTAGCCGCTTTTGATCGCAGTATTGATATGCATGTGAGTAATATTAGAAAGAAACTTTCACGTTATACAAACGCGGAAAAAATAAAAACCCATAGAGGTGCCGGTTATCTCTACATATTTAAGTGATATCAAAAATGTACAAACCATTGGATCATAGATCACTTAGGCAGAAAGAATGGGAATCGGCCTTGTGACAATGTTGAGCAAATTAAATCCTTTTCGTACATTATATGGTCGAATATTTTTGTGGTTTTGGTTGGCTACCTTGGTGATTGTTGTCAGTTCTATATGGTTAGTTAGACAACTTAGTGAAGAGGCAGAATATAAACCCCTGAGAGCGTCTCAGATGATCGAATTGAAGCGTGTGAAGGACAAACTGCAATTAAGATTAAGCGCAGTGGATCTGCAGGACTTGAGTACAACGGAAAAATTACGTCAATTGGTACCGCGCATCGGACGTCGAAATCAAAAGGTGCTGATATTGCTAGACCCAAGTGATCAGTCTTTTATATATGGTATGCCGCCAGAAAGACACCCCCCACAAGAGCCATTCCTGGAACTCATCGATCAGCCAAGTGCTTTTAGTATTCACATTGGACGAACCATTTTTAGCGGTCCTATTAGTCTGATTGTTGATCAAAAAAACTATCTGCTTTTTGTTGGCAGGTCATCACCACAAGGGGGCCTTATGCAAATACAACGGCGTCATCCGGGCTTGATGTTAGGTGCCGCATTACTCGTAAGCGGCTTTTTGTGTTTTTTATTGGCCTGGTCGCTGGTTAGACCTATAAAACAACTACAGCTAGCTGCACAGCGCATGGCAAATGGAGATTTGAGCAGTAGAGTGAGTTCCGCAAGTAAACGCAACGATGAACTAGGGCAACTTGCGCGGGATTTCAATCATATGGCACAGCAGATTGAAAATTTGTTAGATAGCCAGAATCGTTTACTTGGTGATATATCCCATGAATTACGCTCGCCACTGGCACGATTGCAACTGGCTATTGGCATTGCACAGCAACAGCCAGCAAGCGAGCAAACTGAAATTACCAGCAAACAATTAGAACGAATTGAAAAAGAGTCTGAGCAAATTGAAGCAATGATCGCCCAATTGCTTATTTTGACGAGGCTTGAAAGTGCTAAACAAACCATTCAAATGGAAAGAATATCATTAACAGAATTACTTAAAGACTTGCTTGAAGATACCCGTTTCGAGGCTGACATACTGCATAAACGTATACATCTTGAGTGCACAGAAGATAAGTTTTTACAGGGCAATGCACAATTATTGTCCAGTGCATTGGAAAATATTTTGCGCAATGCTGTGCATTATGCCAAGACATCTGTGGACGTGTCAGTAACGCAAGAACAAAACACCGTTAACATCAATATATCTGATGATGGTTCAGGTATTCCCGAAGCAGAATTACAGAAGATATTTGAGCCTTTCTATCGCGTTTCCGTCGCACGAGAAAGAGAAAGTGGTGGAGTGGGCTTAGGTTTATCTATCGCTCACCGCGCAATTCAAACCCATGGGGGAGAGATCAAAGCTTATAACAATGACAAAGGTGGCTTACAGTTTATTATTCATCTTCCCATCGAACCACAACGATAGAATTGATATGATAAATATCAACTTACTCGATGTTTAAGTACAATATTTTCATGCAAAAAAATTATATTTTATCTACTGAACAATCACTCGAGTCGAGCTTCTCAGACATCATTAATCCATTTTGGCAAGAGCGGGTTAAGTCTGGTAAATTTGCTGGGGTAGATGATATTTCTATCCGTTACGCTTATGTACTGCACCCTGAAGCGATCGCTAGTGTAGTGATTTCTTCAGGAAGAATTGAAAGCTTAATTAAGTACAAAGAGGTGGTTTTTGACTTGTACCAAAACGGCTATTCGATTTTTATTAATGATCATCGCGGGCAAGGATTGTCTGGTCGTCTGGTAGACAATCGACAAATGGGCTACGTAGAAGATTTTGATGACTATGTTAGAGATCTTAAAACCCTTGTGGAACAGGTGGTTAAGCCCAACAGCTCAGCTCAGATAAAACTGCTTTGTCATTCAATGGGCGGTACGATTGGAGCGTTATATTGTTTGGCGCACCCTGAAGATTTCGAGCAGGTCGCATTTTCTGCGCCGATGTTTGGTATTCGTCCACCCATGCCAGACTGGCTAGCAAATGTTTTGGTTAATACCAGCATCGGCGTCAATAACCTGTTTTCAAAGCAAGCCAGTTATTTCATCGGCCAACAAGATTATGTAAACAAACCTTTTGCCGCTAACCCACTTACCCAAAGTGAAATGCGTTACGCTATCTTCAGGCAGGAGTACGAAGACAATGCTCAAATAAAATTGGGAGGTGTAAGCGGTCATTGGCTCAAAGCAGCAGCACAAGCCATGAATAAAGTGGAAAAACTTGCTCCACAATTTCCAGTTCCCGCGTTGGTGATCCAGGCTGGTGCCGACAAAGTGGTTGATAACAAACGCCAGGATCGTGTGAGCTTGCGTCTAGCGAATAGCGAAAAGATCGTGGTAGACGATGCCAAGCATGAATTGTTGATGGAAAAAGATTGCTATCGACAACCTTGTCTGCGGGCTATCTTAGACTTTTTCAGTCATGGCCAGTAAAATTCGTAAAACTTATTATTTAGTCCCCAAGTATTGCTAAACTGCACGCCGCTAAAGATTAACGAGTTCCCTAAATGCTAGACATTGTTTTATACCAACCGGAAATTCCTCCCAATACCGGCAATATTATCCGCCTATGTGCGAATACTGGTTTTGCCTTGCATTTAATTGAACCTTTAGGATTTGATTGGGATGACAAGAAAGTGCGCAGGGCTGGCCTGGACTATCACGAATTTGCAGACGTACAACGTTATCCAAATATCGAGGCTTATATTCAAGCTCGATCGCCTAAACGAATCTTTGCTTGTACAACTAAGGGGAAGGCATTTTTTGCAAAGGCAGAGTATCAGCCTGGCGATGCATTGTTATTTGGTCCTGAAACTCGTGGGCTGCCCGATGAGATTATTCAGTCACTGCCGCCTGAACAGCGCTTACGTATTCCCATGTTACCTGAAAGTCGTAGTATGAATTTGTCAAATGCGGTGTCTGTTTTTGTCTATGAAGCCTGGAGGCAATTAGACTTCAAGGGCGCAGTCTAAGTGATAGCCTCCATCCTTGAAACTGCATGTCTGTTGGCTACAATCACTTGCCGGCCCCATGCAATTCTAATATTTTTGGGTAGCATGGGTATATTTAAATAAACTCGTAAGCGTCGCCATAGAGGTTGCTCATTAACAAGCCTTGTTGATGAAACTCCTCTCTTGCAATACCGGCCATTTCAAAACGACCGGCAACACACACCTGATAAGGCTCTAAGCTGACAAAGTCAGTTAATACAGCCTTATGCACCCATCCGGTTTTTCCTTGCCAATCCTGTTGTGGAGTTTCAATTACTGGAACAAAACGAAATCGTTTATGCTCAGTATCCAGATCACAAAGCATTTTATATGCATACATGTCATTAAAAGTACGCGTTCCCCAATAGAGAAATACAGGCTCTTTGAGTGGCTTACAGAGAAGTTGCTGGAGTATAGAGCTAGCGTATGAAAACCCTGTTCCCCCGGCGAGTAATATGGTGGGTTTTGTTTTATCAATCGGCAAAACCGCCTTACCATGTCCTCCGTCAACCTCCACGCGGCCTGTTTTACGCATTAGTTGGAGCACTTCTGCGGCATACTCGTTTTTCGGATCCGCCCCAATATGTAGTTCTAATTTGCCGTCTTCACGGGGCGCATTGGCAATCGAAAAAGGACGCTTATCAGTGTCCCCCATAATTACTCGCAAATATTGTCCAGCAATGAACTGAATTGGCTGCAACGGAGTGAGTATTACTCGGCTAACGATTTCTGTAAGGGGGCTTATTTCTTCTACCTTACATTGAATATTCTGCATAGTTTTCTTCTGGTTATGACTGACTCTGTTGTTTAAGTTGTTGAAATACATGGATGAGCATGATTTAAGCAACTGTCAGCTTTTTCAAACGCGTAATTATGAGAGTATAAACATCTGCTAAGCAAGATACGAGTTTCATTCGCTGAGAATTTAGCAACAACAGCTTATCTTTATTAATTACAAAACACTGGACATACAGTGAGATACAAAATACTTTGTTAAACTGATGTTAAATGCACAGTTCATTTGTATTGGCAAACGTAGCAAGATAATAGACAATTGTTGCTAATTATGGCTTGACGCTGAAAGTGGTGTCTGCTTTATTAGTCTCAAATTAATTAGGAAAATACATGACATTTACCACTGAAACGATAGCCGAGTTAGAGTTACTATTAAAATTTCCGATGAAAAGCTTAATGCAAGGATTAAAGGTACATCAAGATGCCGAGCCAGACGTGATATCAGCGGCTAAGCGTTTGTATAATAAGGGAATTGTGACCTTGCCTGATGGAGGTTATTTGACGGATTTGGGTTGCGACTTGGCAGAACATGCACAAATTGTCCAATCAGCATTGACCCATAGCGGCAAATAAAAGACGCTGTACAGTAGCACCTGGTAATTCTGATACTTGTCCAGATAATGACCAAATCTGGACGCTGTGATTATTGCAGAGTAAGAATAACAAATATTCTATCCACCAAAGGTAATGTTTTATTTGGTTTACTAATTTAAGCTTTTGCCGATAAACTTCTATATAGACTCGACTACTTAATATTATTTATGCGTTATATTTGTTATTTCACATTTTTTTTATGCTTTTTTGGTTTAATTGGTAAGG
The DNA here is from genome assembly GCA_047622205.1 of Paraglaciecola sp. Classification (GTDB taxonomy): domain Bacteria; phylum Pseudomonadota; class Gammaproteobacteria; order Enterobacterales; family Alteromonadaceae; genus Paraglaciecola. Next base: position 2,044 of record JBLHNW010000173.1, on the reverse strand, counting down.
CTAAAGCCGCAGATGAAATCATGGCTGTGCAGCTGTATTCTCAGGATGAACTTATTGGCTTAATCAACAGAAATGAACATTTGTCTAGAGTAGTACTAGATAAATGTCAGTTGGTCCAGGATATTCAGGCACGCGCCGAAACTCTTAAAATTCCTGCTTATCAGTTTTTGTGGGGTGACATGCTTGCCTGGGGAGTTTGCGTAAAAGCAGAACCAGAGCGGGGAATAGCTTTTATGCGTCAGTCCGCTGAGCAGGGTTTTGCCGCCGGATTTGAACAGTTGGGACGATATTATTCTCAGGGTAAATTAGTCCAGCAAGATAGAGCACGTGCTGTAGTATTTTTGCGTGAAGCCTCCATGCTGGGGAACTTAAAAGCGCAAATTCAACTTGCAGAGTTATTCATCGACGGTTACGGCAGTCCTTACGATTATGAAGATGTCTACCACTGGCTATATAATGCAATCACTGCTGATAAGCCTATGCATACTAAAATTGCCTATTGCATGACCGAGCTTGAAAAACTTATGCACCCAAAAGCGGTGCGCAAAGCACGTCGTCCGCTTAATTCCTAAACCAGTTTTTTAGCAATTCCTGAAGATTTCATATCGACATACTGCTGTTAGTCGAGTTTTAGTTTTAACCTTACTAAAGCCAGATATACTTCACTTTATGTTATCGAACGGCTAGATCAATGAAAAAATCAATATGTTTTTTTGTTTCCATTCTGTTATTTCAAATATCGGCCCATGCTGAACCGTCAGTAACTGTTACCCAAAATTTAATCGCGACGCACCGCCTGAGCTTCTGCACTGGGGCAAAATGATTGGTCAGTGGCGAACTTCCGAGGAAGGACTTAAACCCGACGGCTCGGGTTGGCAACCTTCAAAAGATGCTGATTAGAATTTTTATTGGGCCCTGGAAGGCTGGGCCATTAGGGATGAATATTTTTCTCCTCCTTTAAGTGAAGTGGTGGATACGCCTGGAAAACGTCAGATGGGCACAAATATCAGAGTATACAACAAAGACAAAAAACAGTGGTTGATGAGCTGGATAACTAAGCAAGCCAAAACAGTTGATATTTATACTGCTACGTCTACTGATAAAAGCATTGTGATGTTGTCGGACGGGAAATTACCGAGCGGCAAACATGCACGGATCACCTTTTTTGACATTACGAATAAAAGTTTCGAATGGAAACTGGAATGGTCTGACGATGGCCAGATAAATTGGCTCGAAGTTTATCGAATTCACGGTAAAAAGATCAATTAGCAGGATCTCTGGCAATCGGCCTTAAATTAAATATTCAAGGCCGATTGCTATATAGATATTAGTACTAAAAAAAATCACTTAATAATCACCTGTTTCGTTATACTTGCCACAACTTAACTCTATTATTTGGAAGCTCTAACTCTTTATGAGCGAAGATCCTCATTACCAACGCGAAAAAGCAAAATACGAAAACCCTGTGGCCAGTCGTGAATATTTGCTTGAATTATTGACTATCGCAAAAAAACCTTTGTCATTTCTTGAATTTTGTCATCAGCTAAATGCCGAAGATGAAGATAGCCGGATCGGTATTCAGCGGCGTCTGCGTGCTATGGAGCGCGAAGGACAAGTTGAGTTTAATCGTGATAAAAAATACGCCAAGCTTAAACTCGAAGAGTTAATTAAGGGCAGGGTGATTGGTCATCGTGATGGATTTGGTTTTTTGAAGCGTGACGATGGTGAAAAAGATTTATTCATCCATAACGCACAAATGGCCACGGTACTTCACGGCGACATTGTATTGGTAAAAGAAAGTGGCACTGATAATCGCGGCAGGCGTGAAGCTCGCATCGCCAAAATTCTTGAACCTCGCACAGAGGCGATTGTCGGACGCTACTTTTTTGAAAACGGGATTGGGACGGTTATTCCTGACGATAGCCGTATTTGCCATGAAATCACCATCCCGGCTGAATATACCAACGGTGCGCGACAAGGACATATTGTTGTTGTAGAAATATCTCAGCGGCCCCGTAAACGGCTCAATGCGATAGGTAAGGTA
>JBLHNW010000172.1:0-7786 GCA_047622205.1 Paraglaciecola sp. | reverse complement strand
CAGGCAGTTCTTAAGGTGAGTCTGGTTGTTGGACTCGAAAGAGATGTCATCGACTTACAACGAAATGTATTGATTTATAAAGAGTCTGCCAGCGAGTCAGCTATCGCCCGATTCAACAATATTATGCAAGATACGGAAATACGTTTATTAGAACTCGAAAAACTGACCTCTACAATCAAAAAAAATGAAGAATACCACGACTATATATCAAGGATGCGTTCTCATTTAAGCAACTATGACGACAACTTTAGAAGCGTAATTGTCGGGCGTACTGAACGTCAAAATCTTTACGAAAACCGTTTGGTATTTGGATCAGATCTGATAGATCCAAATGTGCTCTCCCCCAATGAGAATGAAACAGATTCACCAAATGAATTTATTAACTTTGAAACACCTCAACACAATATAGTTCGCGCAGAAAATCTGCTGCTACAGTATTTAATTAGTCCCGATTTTGAACACGTCGCCGCTTTTCAGCAACAAATTGCGGAGGCACGCAAAGCAGTCTTGTTAAATCAGTATAGTCACGGAGCCTTCCCAAGGGTGATTGAAAAACTTGATCAGGCAGAAACTGATTTTCTTCAACTTACGCAAATTACCCGAGGGTATCTTTTCTTGGTGAACGTGGTTATGGCCGGGTCAGCTAACGAATTCCTATTTTTGGCCCGTGAACTCAACCGCTTGGTAAGCGAAAATTTAGCCATAACCAATCAGGAAGTAAAACAGACAATTGAAGACACCCGGCTTAGGAGTGACATTTTTTCTACCATCGGAATACTATTAGCGGCTATAACAGCACTGTTTTTAGGCTATCGCATTATGGTGCCAATCAACATCATTACCCAGGTTTTTGAGCGTTTGACCAAGGGTCAGACTATCTCCTCTATCCCAGGCTTAACACGCAAAGACGAGATAGGGAAACTAGCTCAAGCAGCGGATGTATTTCAGGAAAAAAACCAACAAACAACAGGCCTACTTGAACAATCTCAGATGCTTAATGCCAAACAGGAAGTACTTAACCAAGAGTTACTGGAGTCAAATCGCATAGCTGAACAGGCGACTGCTTCAAAAAGTACCTTTCTAGCCAATATGAGTCATGAAATTCGTACTCCTATGAATGGTATTGTTGGGTTACTTGAGTTAACCCAAAAAACTAAATTGACCAAAACCCAACAGGGCTATCTTGATAAGTTAGCCTACTCAAGTCGTATATTGATGACTCTAATTAATGATATTTTGGATTTTTCCAAAATTGAAGCAGGTAAATTAGACATTGAGAAGATAGAATTTTCACCTCAATCAGTGTTTGACAATATACTGGCTAATATCTCAAGTCGTGGCCAAGAAAAAAACCTCAACATCCATTGTTATATTGACCCATATTTACCTGGGACACTGATTGGGGATCCCTTACGCATTAGCCAGGTAATGCTAAACCTATGCAGTAATGCAATAAAATTTACCCGAAATGGTTCCGTCGATATCAATATTACCTTTGAAAAAAATTCGCAAAATGATGAAATACTACTTTGTGTGGATGTCATTGATACAGGTATAGGTATGACTGAAGAGCAACTTGATAAAGTGTTTAATGCTTTTACTCAGGCAGACGATACCACCAGCAGAAACTTTGGCGGAACGGGACTAGGCCTAGCCATTGTAAAACATCTGGTTGAGTTAATGAACGGTACTGTTCATGCTGTTTCCGAGCCTAATAGAGGGAGTACTTTTAGTGTCAAGTTTTGCCTATTAAGTCAATATGCCAGTCAATCTACTTTTGATTTTTTAGATGTTTCCCAAAATACTTTGTACTATTTTTCATCTGGCAGGGAAGGCTTAATAAAAGACAATTATTTTGAATGCACAGGGGCAAACTACCACCATTTCCCTATCACCGAACTTGAGGCCATTATTCCTGACATTCAAATCGATGATGTTGTGGTTATTGATATAGCCAACCAAGAGGCTCATCTTAAAATTTGGCAGCAGATTAAAACCCTGACTGAAAAGGGAATAGAGATTGGCTTCGTGACTGACAGCCAACCAAGCAGTTTGCCCAATCAGTTAAACAACGAGTGGCCATGTACCTGTTTAACTCACCCCTTTACTAACCAACAATTTTCCAACTATTTGGTCGGCCTATATAAACTTACTACTTCTGAGGAAGAGCAAATTAACTCTCGAGAAGAGCAGCAACAGGGAAAATATGAAGGCCACATATTACTAGTCGAAGATAATCATATTAATCAGGTTGTTGCGGGGGAAATGCTAAAAAGTCTTGGCCTTACATTCGACATTGCCGAAGATGGTCAGCAAGCGGTTACCAAGATAATTAATTCCCCACAGTATGATGTTGTCCTGATGGATATACAAATGCCGGTGATGGACGGTTATGAAGCAACTGCGACTTTGCGCGAGCAAGGACTAGATGAGTTAGTTATTTGTGGTTTGTCAGCAAATGCGATGAAACAAGATTATACGAAAGCCCGGAAAGTGGGTATGAATGACTACCTCACCAAACCGCTCAAGCAAATATCTCTCGAAAGAATGCTAAAAAAACATCTGCATCCAAAATTGGATAAGGCAAAAGCAGCCTCCACGTCCTAGACAATCATGTAACTGATCATAATATACCCGTCATCCTTGAAACTGCCTGTTTGTTGCTATACTCATTTGCCGCCGCCATGCAATTCCAATGATTTTGGGTATAGTTATGTTTATAATTATTTATTTTCGCTATTGTCGAGAGGAGTCTTTTCTATAAAGGTCCCGAATAACATCCGCAAAAAATTAGAGGGCTTATTATGTTTCTGGGCGTCGATTTAGGTACTTCAGGGATTAAAATAGTATTAACTAATAGCGCTGGCGACATCGCTGATAGCGCCGCTAGTTCATACGAAGTGAGTCGCCCAGAGCAGCTGTGGTCAGAACAAGATCCACAAGACTGGTGGCGTGGTTTTTGTGCTGCAATGGATGAATTACAAATACGTAACGATCTTAGCGAGGTAAAAGCCCTTGGTTTTGCCGGACAAATGCACGGAGCGACACTGCTTGATAGTGACAACAATATTATTCGCCCGGCTATTTTATGGAATGATGGTCGCAGTGAAACCCAATGCAAAGAGATTGAACAGCTCGTACCCGATGCACGACAAATAACCGGCAACATAATGATGCCTGGTTTTACTGCGCCTAAGCTGTTGTGGGTAAAACAGCATGAACCAATAAATTTTGCCCGTATCAATAAGGTATTGCTGCCTAAGGATTACTTGCGTCTGCTGTTAAGCGGCGATTTCGCTACTGACATGTCTGACGCAGCTGGCACGATGTGGATGGATGTTCGTACCAGAAGCTGGCACCCTGGTTTGCTAGCAGCATGCGGCCTAAGTAAAGCTAATATGCCAGCACTGTTTGAAGGCTCTGAGCGAACCGGGAGCATGCTCAGTGAGATCGCCGCGCGTTGGAACATGCGCGCTATACCAATCATAGCCGGCGGCGGAGACAATGCAGCTGGAGCCGCGGGAGTAGGTATAGTCAAACCAGGTCAGGCCATGTTGTCACTCGGTACATCTGGCGTGTATTTTGCGGTAACAGACGGTTTTAAAGCTAACCCAGAGTTCGCGGTACATAGTTTTTGTCATGCTTTACCCAACACATGGCATTTAATGTCGGTGATGCTAAGTGCCGCAAGTTGCTTGCAGTGGTATGCAAAATCAGTGGCCCAAAAGCCGCTTGTTGATTTACTTACTGATCTTGAAAGCGCCGAGATAGACCATCAGAATTGTCCGATTTTTCTCCCTTATTTAAGTGGAGAACGCACCCCACATAATAACCCGGCTGCCACTGGGAGCTTTTTTGGCTTGAGGCATTCAAGTGATCAAGCAAGCCTCACTCATAGTGTTTTAGAGGGAGTGAGTTTTGCTTTGGCGGATGGGGTAGATGTATTACATCAATCGGCGGGAGAGGCTGAAGAAATAACTCTCATTGGTGGTGGGGCGAAAAGTAAATACTGGCGACAGTTGTTGGCTGACGTACTTAATCGTCCGATAAATTACCGAAAAGGTGGCGAAGTAGGCCCAGGATTGGGCGCTGCAAGGTTAGCCCAACTCGCAATTGATACCAGCAAATCCCTGGAACAAATCTGCACCCAACCTAAATTAGAGGCAGTATTTGAGCCTAATGCTACCAATGTTGAAATTTATGCCCGAAGACGGCAGACCTTTCAACAACTTTATAAGCAATTGGCTTGTTTATATTGATTCCTGAGGGTAAATAAGGGAACGCCGATAAAAAATACAAAATTTAAGCAAGAAAACATAATTGTGAGTCCCTCGGCCAAAGCCAAAGATGTATTCACTAAGCTAGATTGAATCAGCAGGAGGCCACATGGCTGAATATTTTAAAGACATTCCTAAAATCGAATTTGCAGGAACGAGATCAGACAACCCACTTGCATTTCATCACTATAACCCGGATGAATTAGTTCTAGGTAAAAGCATGAAGGAGCACCTACGTTTTGCATCTTGCTACTGGCATAACTTCTGCTGGGACGGAACAGATGTATTTGGTCAGGGCACCTTTGCTCGCCCTTGGTTACAAGGGGGCGATCCGATGGCAATGGCCAAGGCTAAAGCGGATGTAGCCTTCGAGTTTTTCTCGAAATTAAACACCCCTTACTACTGCTTCCATGACGCCGACGTATCTCCTCAGGGTGATTCAATCAAGGAGTATGTGAATAACTTCGCACAAATGACCGATGTACTTGAAGCCAAACAAGCAGAAACAGGCATGAAATTATTGTGGGGAACAGCAAACCTATTCAGTCACCCTCGTTATGCCGCCGGTGCCATCACCAGCCCTGATCCAGAAGTGTTTACTTATAGTGCCACACAAGTATTCAACGCAATGAACGCCACTAGGCGTTTAGGCGGAGAGAATTACGTATTATGGGGTGGCCGCGAAGGTTACGAAACACTGCTTAATACTAATTTGCGTCAAGAGCGCAAACAGCTGGGTCGTTTTATGCGGATGGTTGTCGAGCATAAATACAAAATTGGTTTCAAGGGCACCCTGTTGATTGAGCCTAAACCTCAGGAGCCTACTAAGCATCAGTATGACTACGACAGCGCAACAGTTTATGGCTTCTTAAAGCAGTTCGGCCTTGAGAATGAATTCAAGGTAAATATTGAAGCCAATCATGCGACTTTGGCGGGTCACTCCTTCCACCACGAAGTGGCGACGGCTATATCTTTGGGTATCTTTGGCAGCATTGATGCTAACCGCGGTGACCCTCAACTAGGTTGGGATACGGATCAGTTCCCTAGTGACATTCCGGAGCTGACACTTGTTATCTATGAAGTTCTCAAATCTGGTGGTTTCACTACAGGCGGCATGAACTTCGACTGTAAACTACGTCGTCAAAGTTCTGCTCCGGCTGACATGTTCCATGGCCATATTGGTGCCATGGACCATCTGGCTATAGCCCTTAAAAAAGCAGCGGCCTTACTAGAAAAAGACTTTTTAACGGAGAATATTAAGCGACGCTATGCAGGTTGGGAGGGTGAATTAGGCAAAGCGATTCAAAGCGATAAACACAACCTTGAGACATTAGCCAAGTTTGCATTAGCAAATGATCTACAGCCTAAACATGCCAGTGGCCAACAAGAGTTGTTGGAAAACAAAGTCAATCGAGTACTGTTTGGCTAAAATCGGATGCCCATCGATTGATCAGCTTGGTCCGATAATATGTAAAAAGTGAACACCGGCATTGCTTATATGTATTAATGGCCTCAATTGAGGCCATTAATACCCGTCATCCTTGAAACTGCATGTTTGTTGGCTACACTCATTCGCCCCAATCACATAGTCGACTATGCTCATGGGGTCTCATTCATTTGCCGCGGCCATGCAATTCCAATGATTTTGGGTATAGATGTGCATTTTTCTTAACATACCACTTATAAAAATCCGTTTTGCTCAGCCTTCCATCTCTTCAAGTTCTTTTCCTTTAGTTTCCTGTACAAATTTTGCTATGAAGAAAATAGAAATTATTGCTCCCAAGGTATAAACCCCGTAGGCACCGGCCAGATTTATGCTTGCCAACATGATTGGGAAAGACCATGTTATCAAAAAATTTGCTGTCCACTGGGCAAATCCAGCAATCGCCAAACCAGAACCACGAATTTGATTAGGGAACATCTCACCTAACATTACCCACATCACAGGACCCCATGACAAATTGAAGAAAAACACATAAGCATTTGCTGCAACTAGCGCGACTATTCCTTGATCACCCAGGGATAAATTGCCGCCTGCATCCACTGCAGAATTAGCAAATACAAATACCATAGTCGCCAGAGTAATACTCATCCCCACAGAACCAATAAGTAAAAAGGGTTTACGTCCAATTTTGTCAATCAAGAACATGGTGATAAACACCGCCGCAATACTGACCGCGCCGCTGAGCACATTAATCATCAGTGCATCACCCTCGGAAAAGCCAGCGGCTTCCCACAACACAGCGCCGTAATAGAACACCACGTTTATTCCGACAAGTTGTTGAAAAGTAGCTATACCAATGCCGACCCAGACGATCGGGCGAATTTTACGCGTGGTTTTATCTAAAACATCTGACAGTTTTGGCTGATGATGATCTTTAGCAAGTGATGCTTCTATTTCGACGAATTTTTGCGCACCATTTTGCTTACCATATAAATTGCTCAGCACTTTCTTTGCGCGTTCGGTTTTACCGCTCATCACCAGAAAACGGGGACTTTCGGGAATAAACATGAGTGCGACAAGAAACAGTGTGGCCGGAATTAATTCAACCCAAAACATCCAACGCCATGCTTCATATCCCAACATAAATTCAGCAGTAGACTCTCCGGCGACACCGGCTAGAAAGTAATTGCTGACAAAGGCAGAAAACAGACCAAATATGATCGCGAACTGCTGAACAGTGGTCAATGTACCGCGAAATCTCGCTGGCGCAATTTCACTAATATAGGCCGGTGCCATAACTGACGCGGCTCCAACCGCTAAACCGCCAAATATACGATAAATTACAAACTCAAATGAGCTACCCGCAATACCGGAACCCCAGGCGCTGATAATAAAAAAGATTGCCGCGGTAATTAATAATGGACGACGTCCGAATTTATCAGCTAGACGACCAGCAGTAAATGCACCTATCGCACAACCTATCAGCATACTAGAAACATTTAGGCCGGTACCTGCACTGTCTGATTCAAATGCAATTTGCAGGCCTTTCACCGTGCCATTGATGACACCACTGTCGAATCCAAACAAGAATCCACCTATTGTTGCAACACAGCTAACCATTACAATTAGCACTATGTTTTCATTATTTTGAGTCACTTTGGGCTCCCTTTTTATTTTTTATTATGTATTACCACAGATATCTTGGGCCATTGCGATTATGAGGTAAACAATAACAATATTTATTGTTAACAAATAGTTATCAGATAAATATGAGTGCCTAAATCACAGCTGCCAACAGCATTAAACTATAACGATTGACGAACCTACTTTCCTCTATAGCCATTTTAGATCCGCCCATTATAAGTACTTACTAATAAATTGGCATCATCGCATAAATACAAAAAGCCCCTATAACTTTAGCGATTCAGTGGCAACCTGAGCTTCCAAACAATAGTCACCTTTATTGTGATTTTTACGTTTTTTCTTAAAAAAACTCGAATAGCACGACAAGGGACATTATTATCGTCTGTGGACTGATTGCTGATCCCATGGAAACCAGCTGAGA
>JBLHNW010000171.1:0-7820 GCA_047622205.1 Paraglaciecola sp. | reverse complement strand
ATTTCGAGGGCGAGGTGGCTATTGTTACGGATGACGTTCCGATGGGTGTTAGTGATGACGATGCTGGACAATATATTCGTTTATTGATGCTGGTAAATGATGTGTCTTTGCGCGGTTTGATCCCTGGAGAATTGGCGAAAGGGTTTGGTTTTTTCCAGTCCAAACCAGCCTCAGCATTTTCCCCGGTTGCCGTTACACCTGATGAGTTGGGGGAAAGCTGGCAAGATAATAAAGTCCATTTACCTTTGTTATCTGATTACAATGCGAAGCCGTTTGGGAAACCTCAGGCGGGTCAAGATATGACGTTTAACTTCGCCCAACTTATTGCTCATGCTGCTAAAAGTCGAAATTTGGGAACTGGCGCGATTATTGGTTCCGGAACTGTTTCGAATAAACAGGGAACGGAATATGGTAGCGCAATTGTTGAAGGAGGCGTCGGGTACTCCTGTATTGCTGAAGTCAGGATGATCGAAACCATCCGTGACGGTAAACCGACTACTTCTTTTATGAAGTTTGGCGACACCATCAAAATGGAAATGCTGGACAACGATGGGCAAAGTATCTTTGGGGCAATTGAGCAGCGACTGGTTAAGGCTTGACTCTGAATGTCTTTAGGCTGAGGGAGAAATATTTTGAGTATTAAACTTTATGGTTATTGGCGCTCTTCGGCCACATATCGTGTGCGGATTGCGTTAAATATTAAAAAAATTGAATATGAGTATATTCCTGTGCATCTGGTTAAAAATGGAGGCCAACAGCACTCGAAAGATTATTTAGCGCTCAACCCCGCGCATCTGGTGCCTACTTTAGTTGATGATGACGAGGATGTTATTCTAAACCAGTCCTTGGCAATTATTGAATATTTGGATGAGCGTTATCCTGGGGACACCTCTTTAATGTCTAAACACAGCCTCGATAAAGCAAGAATTCGAACTATTTCCTATGATATTGCCTGTGATGTCCAGCCTGTAACAAATTTGCGAGTACTTAATTACTTAAGTGAAAAACTTGGTGTTTCCCCTGAAGAAAGATCTCTTTGGTCAAGACATTGGATTGAAAGTGGATTTAGTGGCATCGAGAAGCGCATACAAAACACCGCAGGTAAGTACTGTTTTGGTTTTGACCTATCTATGGCTGATATTTGTCTGGTGCCTCAAGTATATAATGCGGAACGGTTTGGCGTAGATATGGATCTGTTTCCACTGATCAGCAAAATTAGTAACAACTGTAATAAATTGGATGCATTTATTGCTGCCAGGCCAGAAAATCAAGTGGACGCTGAATAAGAACTTTAATAACTAAGCAACACTACTGATTTTTAATTGGCAGCTCGGTAGTGTTTTTGACCTGTTTAAGTGCAAATGTTGAACTCAGATGATCAACCAAAGGCAGGTGGGTTAATTTGTTTTTTAACAGTTGTTCATACTCTTCTATACTTTCTACTACTACTTTTAAAAGATAATCTTTTTCGCCACTTGTGGTATGGCACTCAACTATTTCGTCAATTTTTTGTACGGCATCTTCGAAATCATTAAGTGAATCTCCGTCATGGTTTTTTAAAGTCACATATATAAATACCGACACCCCAAGATTTAGTTTTTTCTTATCAAGCAAAGTGACTTTTTGCAGAATTATTTTTTCCGCTTCCATTCTTTTTACTCGACGCCAACAAGGAGTGTGTGACAATCCAACGCGCTGGCTTAATTCAGCCATGGAAACCGTAGCATCTTTTTGTAGAACCCGTAGTATTTCACGGTCAAACTTGTCTAATTTCATCGAGCGGATACTGCCTAAATTAGCTTTAATTATATTTTCCGCAAGCATGCGTAAAAAGAATATCTTTTTCAAGCGCTAATACTAGGATATTTATCCTAATCGGAGAAACACAGGTGACAGCGCGTTTGCAAGATAGTTAATAATATGGTCAAAGTCGCAAGGCATGTCCTCCAGTCGCTACGTTATGATTACTTTCAATAAAAATATTTTTACATAGAGAATATGAATGTCTGTTTTTGACCACAGTGAATTTGATCAGCACGAACATGTGGCTTTTTATAATGATGAAGCATCAGGACTAAAAGCTATTATTGCTGTCCATGATACTGCTCTTGGACCATCTTTGGGTGGATGTCGTATGTGGCCTTACAAAACGGATGAAGCAGCTCTCCATGATGTTTTGAGATTATCTAAGGGAATGACCTACAAGGCGGCAATGGCAGGTTTGCCACAAGGTGGAGGAAAAGCGGTCATTATTGGGGACCCGCGAACCCAAAAAACACCTCAGATGATGACAGCTATGGGACGTTTTGTAGATAGTTTGGGAGGTCGATATGTAAGTGCGGAAGACTCTGGCATGTCTGTCAATGACTTGAAGATCATGGCCCAAGAATCGTCACATATTGCCGGGATTGATGCCAAATATCATATCACCGGGGGCATACCTGATGGAAACCCTGCACCTTCTACCGCTTATGGGGTTTTTATTGGCATACAGGCCTCAGTAAAGTATTTGTTGAAGCGTGATTTGCAAGGTGTAAACGTAGCAATTCAAGGGCTAGGTCATGTTGGTTATCGTTTAGCTGAGCACCTACATAAACATGGTGCAAATTTGTACGTGGCGGACATTTATCCAGATAATCTTAAAAAAGCAGAAGAAAAATTTAACGCAGTTGTAGTTTCACCAAAAGATATATTTGCTCTGGATGTGGATGTTTTTGCTCCCTGCGCGATGGGTGCTGCGATCAACCACCAAACAATCGGTTTGCTTAAAGCTAAAATTATCGCGGGCGCTGCAAATAATCAATTGGAAAGTGAAAGTGTCGGGGCTGAACTGCTTGCAAGGAATATTCTTTATGCTCCAGACTATGTCATGAATGCTGGGGGAGTTATTGATATTTATCATCAAAAGCAATCAAGTTCTGCTGAGGCGATGCGAAAACATATTGAGCAAATAGGTATTACTTTGGTGGAAATTTATCAGCGTGGCAATGCGTTGGGATTGCCAACCAATATAGTGGCTAATACTATTGCTGAAGAACGTTTTAAAAACCTTTAAAAGTTAATATTAGTTTACGCAGATTTGGGCTTGCATATAAAAAGTGCATTGGTCATAATGCCCGCCGCTTGAATAGTAGTAACTCATTCAAGCGGCAGTTTTTCAATGGTGGTCCTTTGGTCCTTCCGCAATGATACTCTGTGAACCCGGTCAGACCTGGAAGGGAGCAGCCGCAGCAGACGACTCATGTGCCGGAATGTGGCTAAGGGATCGCCACCCAATTTGCTAAGTGACAAGCATTCCTCATTTTTTATTGTTCTGATCTAAAAATTTGAGTGCTTTTTCTATCGCATCTTGCACATTCATTTCCATTTGCTGTTTCTCGCTTTGTGGCAGGTAAAAAGACATGTCTACTTCGTGACGAATATATCGAGGGGACATCTGGTTAAGGGCAAGGCAGGATAAATCAGCAATATAGTCGTTGCTTTTCGACTTGCTCAAACCAAGTATATCAATTTTTTCTAGTACCAAATGTTCATAGTAGTTATGAATGTCATCATCAAGCTTCATGTTGCACCTATTAATTATATTCGAAACAATATCTTGCTGGACTATAGCTGATTTGTTTAACAACCCACAAATGCTATTAATTCTGTCGATGTATATACCGGCATGTGACTCAGCGAATATTAGAAATCAATAGCTGTTGATTTACCCCAATCAGATCGCCTTTGCTTACAACTTTCGGCGAAGTACTTAATCTAGGTAGAAAAATTCTCTATGAGATGAGCAGGTATCGCGAGTTTTGGCGGATTGAAATTTAAAAACATTACTTTTTCCAGCTTTGAGTTCAAAATTTATTTTTTAAACTAAAGAAAAATAAAACCTAATGTTGAAACTAAATATCTCAGAAAAAACTCGCAATATTCGACAAAACAGAGCTGCATCTAACGTTAACGTAAAGAAATACATGAATTTTTGCTGCTTGTTAATAAAAAGTAATAGTGGAGTTTGTAAACAAAAGAGTACTGCTTGTAACAAAATACTAACAAAAATAAATTGAACTTTCTTTGCAAGGTCTGGCACAACCAGTTGACCAAGGGTATAGGTTGTGTTTATTATCGTAGCTGGGGTTCACTACCTCGCTTATAAAAAGTCGCATAAAGCGGCATAAAACTCACACTAAAAACTAGTGGTCCAGGGAGACATACATGTTTACAAATTCAAAGTTGGCGAAGTCAATTCGCCTTGCTATGGCGTTTGGTGCGGTTTCTGCACTATCCTCTACAGGCGTTAATGCACAAGAAGCCGCTGCTGAAGCTGAAGCTGATGTAGAAAAAATCTCGGTAACGGGTTCTCGTATTCGCAGAGCCGATTTCTCTTCGAATGCACCAGTTGCTTCAATCGGCGCTGAACAATTTGCATTAACCGCTACTGTTAACACAGAGTCATTGCTTAACACCCTTCCACAGGTTGTTCCTGGCCTTGACCGTACCTCTAACAACCCAGGTAACGGTACTGCAACTATTGACCTTCGTGGATTAGGTACTAACCGTACTTTGGTTCTAATCAATGGTACGCGAGCTGTTCCTACTACTGCTGGTGGTACAGTTGATATTAACTCTATCCCAACTGCCTTGATTAAAGATGTTGAAGTATTAACTGGTGGTGCATCTGCGGTATATGGTTCTGATGCTGTTGCCGGTGTTGTTAACTTTATTCTTAAAGATGACTTTGAAGGTGTTGAAGTAAGCGCCGGATACGAAACCACAGAAGAAGGTGATGCGGATATCTTCAGCCTTGATTTCACAGTAGGTGGAAACTTTGCTGACGATAAAGGTAATGCAGTACTTAATTTCTCTTTTACTCAACGTGATGAATTGTTCCAGGGCGATCGTGATTTTGCTTCTGTTGCGCAGTTTGATGATGGTAATGGTGGTTTAGAGCCTGGTGGTTCTTCTGGTGTCCCGGGTACATCTATTTTCGCAGGCGCTTTAGGAGAGTTTTCACCTGATTCGTTTGGTATTACTTTTGGCGCTAACGGTGCTGCACGTCCTTTCGTTACAAGCGGTCAAGTAAATGATTTTTATAATTATGCTCCAGTTAACTATATTCAGTTACCACAAGAGCGTCATCAGATTACCGCTTTAGGTCATTATGAAATTTCAGATAACGCAGAAATATATGGCCGTGCCATGTTTACTGATAGCCGTGTACCTTCGCAGTTAGCAGCGACACCTATTTTCCAAACCTCAGAATTCTCTTTGGATAATAGCCCGTTCCTTGATACTGCTACACAACAGCTTCTATCTGACTCTTTTGGTAGTGGTGTTGACACAGATGGTGATGGTATTGATGATACGGCTACTGCCTTTGTTCGTCGTCGTATGCTGGAAGTGGGTGAACGTCGTTCAGAAGACGCATTTAACTCCTTCCAATTACAAGCTGGCCTAAGAGGTACTTTTGGTGATTCGAACTGGGATTACGATACGTACTATCAAACGGGTAAAGTTACCAACAGTACTGCTCAGTTAGGTAATATAAATCGTGACCGTTTTGACCAAGCTTTGTTGCTAGCATCTGAAGGTGGTAATGTCATCGTTGGTGCTGATGGACCTACTTGTGCAGATAGTTCTTTTAATGGTTCAACAGTTGAATGTTCACCAATGAATATTTTTGGTGCAGGTAACATTTCTCAAAATGCAGCTGATTTCGTGAAAACAGCGGTAGCCGCTAATGCGGTTTTTGATCAGAAATTATTTTCGGCATCTATTTCTGGTGATACCGATGGCATGTTCGAACTTCCTGGTGGTCCGGTTGGCATAGCGGCAGGTTATGAGCACAGATCAGAATCGTTTGAATTCTTACCTTCTCAAGATTTGGCTGCGGGCACGATTGCCGGCTTTAACGGTGCTCCAGCACTGGCTGGTCAATATAGTGTTGCTGAATTTTTCGTTGAAGCATATTTACCAATTCTTGACGGTGTTGCATTTGCAGACAGTCTTGATTTGGAACTTGCATATCGTTCGGCGGACTACAGTACTGCAGGATCAGTTGATAGCTATAAAATCGCAGGTTCATGGGCGCCAATTGAAGAATTACGTTTCCGTGCCGGTTTTAATACTGCGGTACGTGCGCCAAATATTGGTGAGTTGTTTGCTCCAGCTGGTGAAGGTTTCCCAGGTGCGGCAGATCCTTGCTCATCTTCAGGTATGCCTGACGATGCAGGTGCAACCTTGGAAGCATTATGTATAGCGACAGGTGTGCCAGCTGATTCGGTATTTACCCCAGCGATTGATCCGGCATCTGGCCAGGTTCGTTCAGTAGGTGGTGGTAACCCTGATTTGGTGCAAGAAGAAGCAGATACAATTACGATTGGTCTTGTTGCTACTCCGTTTGAAAACTTCACCTTCAGCCTGGATTATTTCGATATAGAAATTACTAATGCCGTTTCAGGTATCGGTACTAACAATATCTTAGACACTTGTTATAACAAACCAGCTGGTGGTCTAGGTTCATTATTCTGTGACCTGGTCAATCGTCGTCCAGACGGTAATATCGATTTTGTTGCAGATTCATCTGCAAATGCTGCGTCAATAAACCTTTCAGGGTTTGATTTGATAGCCAGCTATGATGTGGAAATGGAAGGCGGCACGCTAAGTGTGAATTACTTAGGGACAGTTACAGACGAGAATAATTCCCAAGCCTTCGCTGGTAACGATATAATTGAATGTGCGGGTAATTTTGGTGCTAACTGTGGTGAACCTATTGCAGAATATAAGCATCGTATGACATTCATGTGGACTGCTGACGACTATACAGCGCAATTGGCTTGGCGTTATATAGGCGAAGTTGATGACGACGATTTGGACACAGATTATTCTGTTGATCAAATTGATGGTTTTAACTACCTGGAAGCATCTGGTACTTATTACATCAGTGACAATTATCGTGTGACCGTTGGTATAGATAACTTGCTTAATGAAGAGCCACCAATCATTGGTGACAACGATGAGCAGTCAAATACTTATCCGGCAACTTACGATGTATTTGGTCGTACTTATTACGCAAAATTCACGGCGTCTTTCTAGACTAGTAAATTAAGTGTATAAAAAGGTGAGCTTCGGCTCACTTTTTTTATGCCTGAAAATGGGGGTACTGTGGATATAAAGAATAATTGGACAGACTATTGGCAAAAGGAAGGAGCTGGTGGTGAGGTCTACGTGAATAAAGATGGCGGGAAATCGCCGGTTCTGAGCAATTTCTGGCGGGAACAATTCAGCAAGTTAGGAAATGTCAAAAACAACAACAAAATCATAGATATTGCCAGTGGCGCCGGGTCGATATTTGCCAATTTACCAGAGCATCATTCTTTTACCTTATTTGCGGCTGATGTTTCTCAGCACGCTCTGGAACAACTTAAACTGCGCATTGACAATGTTACTACGGTTACCTGTGGCGCGGATAAGGTTCCATTTGATAATTGCTATTTTGATACTGTCGTCAGTCAGTATGGGATGGAGTATGCTGGATTAAACGCTTTTAATGAGGCAGCACGACTTGTTGCGGTTGATGGGGTGTTAATTGTAATTTGTCATTATGAAAATGGCCAAATAGACAGTCGTAATCAAGTGGAACTGCAGGGAGCGTATTTAGCTAAAAAATTAGAATTTATTGATCGGGCAATCTTGGTCAGCAAGACATCTTTTGCTGCAAAAGAACACGAGCTTAAGCAGGCATTTGATTCTTTTATTGAAGTTGAACCCAAACTTGCGGCATATTGCACGAAGCACCCTAGTGGTGTGCATTCTTACCTGTATGCAGG
>JBLHNW010000170.1:0-7830 GCA_047622205.1 Paraglaciecola sp. | reverse complement strand
ATCAAGTTTGACAATAATTTTGATTTTAGCATGGGCGGGAAAATGCCCGGACTGGCTGGTTTAAATTCCGACAATAATATGAATCCGTCTGGCTGTAAAGCTGAAGGGCAGCGCGCTGACGAAGGATTTAGCCTAAGAACGATGTTCAGAGAAAATGGTCGCGCAATGGGTTATTTTTACCATCAAAACAATCCGAATTTGAACGTGTCGGGTGGTAAAAAGAACTGTGGTGAAGAGATCGACTATCAGCATGAGGGTAAAAACTTCTCATTCCAGCGTAATAAAACCTATCTCATCGAACAATATGTCAAGATGAATGACGCGAACCAGCCTAATGGTATAGTCACTATTCATGTTAATGGACACAAGGTACTTGAAAGAACCAACATGGTATTTGGTGAAAATCGTCTTTATAACATAAACCACGAATTTATTTATCTGTGGCATGGCGGTAATAACTCAAAATGGGCCGTAGAAAGAGACTCAACAGCATATATGGATCACTTTGTACTGAGTGACGCCCCACTAAGTTACAGATATAACTAACTGATAAGCAATAAAATAGCCGATTCTGCTTCTTTTGACACTGTCTTTTGAAATAGTCTTTTGAAATAGTCTTTTTGAAATAGTAATCGGTCGTTTTACCGCTATACAGCCTTCTTATTACATCAATCGTCTAAAAACCTTAGTCTTCTAGGCGGAATATCACATCAACCTGGTCACGGATCACAATCTGAGTATCCTGATAAGAAGCTTCAACATTTGATGATGCATCCATTGCCATAGTACGCATCATCATTGGGCGCGGAGGAGACGTCCGATATGTGATTTTCCATACTCCATCCACTTCCTCACCAAAACCTGTGGCCAACGAGTTTGCTTTAGCTTTTGCATCCTGAATTGCCGCTTGACGTGCCAATTCAACAAATTCAGCCTCGTTACTCACTTTCAATTGAATATTGTTGATGGTGTTAATGCCATCACCTAATGCACCGTCTAGATATTGATTCAGGTTGTCTAGTTGCTTAACTGTCACCGTGATATGACGGCTAGCTCGGTAACCCGTCAGTTCTGGTTTTTGATCTTTCTGATAGTGATACTCTGGACGCAGCGTTATATTTGCACTCTCTACATCACTGCGTTCAACACCTTGTTTAGAAAGGCGTTCAGTAAATGCAGCAACCGCTTTATCAACCGCCTGTTTCGCTTCTTTAGCCGTTTTACGGGTTTCTGTTACTTCAACCGAGAACACCGCCATGTCAGGCTGAGCCACAACCTCACCCATACCCGTTGTTTCTAAGTGAGGAAAACTCACATCCGCCGCTATGGCTCCTGCAGACATTAATGTACTAGTGCCCAAAACTATCGCGAGTAAATGTTTCTTCATTTGGCTTTCCTATTTATCATTTAGTGAGAAGTTTAATTTATAAATTGCTTTGTTTCACGAAACTTATTTCATCGTTAGATATATGACAACTAGGTTTAAAAAAAATTCATTATCTTCAACACTTTATACCGGACAAAGTTCATACGAAATAGATGGGGATGGTGTATAACTTGGTCATTTAAGTGCGCTAAATATATCTCTTACGAAAGCAGGAGATATAATTTACTTAATTAGAGCATATTGTTTACGAGACTAGAGACGGTTGCTTAACTATTAGATTTAACGATTAACTGCTCTGCCACTTCCTTTGAAAGCGCTTTATTAAAATAATACCCTTGTGCATAATCGCAACCCAACTCTTGCAATAAATCGCGCTGCTCAAGAGTCTCTACACCTTCGGCGAGAACCTTTACCTCTAGTACCTTCCCCAGACCGATAATTTGTCGTGCAAACTCTTTATCTAAAGTCGAATTACAAATATTTTCGATCAAACTACGATCGAGCTTTAATTTTGTGAACGATAAATGAAAAGCGCGTATTAAACTTAATGAAGAGTAACCCGATCCAAAATCATCCACCGCGAAATTGATGCCCATTTTTTTCACCTCGAGAATATTATCGGTCACAGCTTGCATATTACTGACGGATGTTGTTTCCGTGATTTCTATTTCAATCAGTGCTGTAGGACAATTTGTTTGTTTGATAATATCCGAAATCCGACTGACAAAAGCGCGCATTTCAAGTGTTTTGAAGGAAATGTTAATCGCAATCCTCGGTGTGTTTAACCCCTGCTGTTGCCATGCTGCAACTTGGGAACATACTTGTGTAAACACCCATAGGTCAAACTGAAAATGTAGCCCTATATCCTCAGCAATGCCCACAAATACTTCAGGTGCAACATAACCTAATTCTTTGTGCCGCCAACGTGATAACGCCTCAAAACCAACCAGTGCACCATTGTTGAGGTCATATTGGGGTTCATAATATATATTGAACTGGTGCTGCTCAATCGCATGGGGTAATTCATCAATAATGAGTTTGTTCGCCAATAAATCGGCAGTTATTTGATCTGTAGCAAAACAGTATGATGAATAGCTACACTTTTGTGCTTCGCGCATTGCTGTTTCAGCCGCAATTTCCATCGCAAAATAATTCTCGTACCGTGCATGAGGTGAACTTAGCCCAATACTAAATGTTTTTATAACCTTCACGCCACTTTCCAATAATAAAGGCGTTGCGGTTAAATTGCACAATGTTTGGCAGAGCTGAATGATAAATGCGTTAAATGCTTCCGCAGATAAACCGTTGTGGTTTTCAACTAATATCCCATATTCTGCATTGGAATAACGCACGACAAGGCCGTGCCCCTGCACAGTTTCCTGCAATCTGTCACCCAGCGCGCACAAATAATTATCACCGACTTCAAAGCCATAACGAAAATTAATTGAAGAGAAATTATCCACACTTACAACGAACAACACTAGATTACCAAACACGTTATCAGGCGTGTTAAACAGATACTTCCCTTGTGACTTTATGGCCCAACCATTAGGCAGGTTGGTTATAGGATCAATGGATTTGTTTTCTAATACCCTAAAACACAACGCTTGGCTTTCATCCGCCATAGCACGGCAATACACTTTAACAGGTAACGCATAATGATGCCGATTTTGTAATGCACCCATGATGTACACGCCATTTTCACTTAACGCAGCATCAGAAAGAAATACCTCAAGGTTCAATTCAACCTGGTTGGCTTGATCCTCTACAGTTAACAATGCTTGCAGTTGAGTACCGACAATGTCCGATAAGCTAAAGCCAAGCAGTTCTGTAAATACGTCATTACAGGTAATAATATCACCGTTTCTGACTGTGACTGCTGGTAGCAGTATATTTTCTACACTGTTCATTTGAGGCTCACTAGCGTTATATTTCATTGTATTACTGACACTTTACCCCATCATCTTTTTCCCGACAATACATATAGATATGATAGGTGCGCCAACTTACAAAAAGGTCATCTTTCACCGCATTTGTTACATTGAGAACAATCAATTAAGACATACAAAACAATTAGTTTTATATCAATCACCAAATGAGCTTGTTACCAAACCCTAATTGTATGTAAAATAACCAGACAAGCAATGGGAGTGAGGTTATCATGGCTAACAGACGACAGTTTCAGCGAGTACTGTTTAAACATAATGCGACGCTACAGGTTAATGAGCAACAATGGTCAACCCAAATTATTGACTTATCTCTACACGGTTTTTCCTGCACAGTACCGAGTGAATTTCCGTTTCAGCTTGACCAAGCGGTTACATTATCTCTTACGCTCGATCCCCAGCACGAAATTAGGATGGAGGCGAAGTTGGTTCGAAAGCAACAAGCGTCATTAGGCATGAAATGTACGCTTATTGACATTGATAGCATCTCAGAATTACGCCGATTGGTTCAGCTTAATCTTGCTGATGATGTCTTACTCGATAGAGATATCGAACAGCTGGCGCAATCACCAGATTAAATGAACGGAACTTAGATTGGTTATATACCCATACCCATTCAAAATGTGCATTAGCTTATAACCAATCTGTGAGCTTAAATCCAATCCCAACACGGGAAGTTGAGTGATTGTAATAAATAAGGCTTTCGCCATATCCATTGAAGTATTGTACATAGCCAAACAGATGTTTACTCAAAGGAAAGGTCCAACCTAGTTCAATTGCCCCTTTATTGTCACTGCGTAAATTGTTGCGCAACATAAATTCAAAGTTATGGTTATTCGGTAGAGTCCATACGCCAGTCACGTCGCCATAACCTAAGTATTCTTCAATATCCGGGTTATCATCACCGCGTGAAGATTTTTGTTCAGATTTAGCGTCTTCTGGCAAGCGCCACCACGCATGCAATGCCCATACTATAGTATCTTGGTCAAAAACAAGTCCGCCGATAATTCTATTCCAACTTCTTGATAAATTGTCTGATTTACCATTGGATTCATGGTTAAAGGATATCGAACTAACAGTAACTGGCACTCCCATCAGCACCCATGGTTTGGAATAGTAGAAAATCAGTTCAGGTTCGTAGTTTGTTTCCCTGAATGGTGACGAGCTATCTTCATTGTAGGCCTGCCACCAGCTCTGGGCGGTAAATGCAACCTGCATGTCTAACCCATCAATCAAGGTGTCTTCAAAAACATTATATTTAAGGGACACCTGAAACTTGACTTCCAAATTATCGAATTCATGTTCATCCACAATATCGCTGTACGGCGCTTTACTGCCACTCGAATAGCTTACTGGCAGTATGTAATTGGGCCTATAGGGAATAATAGCAAAAGGGTTATTTTCCACACTTTTTTCAAGAGCCATTCTTCGATCAACAGCGCCCTTGGGATCTTTATTACATGCTTCACGCAACTGAGAAACAGTTTGGCCGGCGTCTGCAGACACGACAGATGACGCAAGGCAGGCATTGATTTGATCCTGTTTTTGCTGCTCTGCGCTATAATAGGTGCCGGCTAGAACGTCTGCGTTAAGCGGTGTACTAATGCAAACTGAAGTGATGAGGAAAGCACTGGTTAAAAGTCCGTTTGATTTTTCTATCCGATTGAATTTCATGAAATATCATCTTTAAAACTGAACAGGTTAAGACCTGTCGATTATGGCTATTAGTTGTATTAATCATTAGCTGTCTCAACTAATCATATGCCCATTAGAGTCAATATTCTACTCAATAAAGTTCAAACACGCCCAAACTTGTGTAATGTGGCTTATTATTATGTATTTCAGAGCAATACAACACAAACCTCGTGACTTTAAAATCTGCTGAAAAGGAAGCGTTATTCAATTTAAATTGTGCTGCAATTTGCTGGTTAGATTTTTTATCATTAGCCTTATCTAATCTTGCGATTGTTATGTGGGGTTTATATGTCCTAGACTCAACCTTAAAATTGAATTTAGCCAAACTATTCCCTATCGCTCTATGCAAGGTGTTGAGTCCCTCAACCTTTTCAACACCCGCCCAAAGACAAGCGGGGATCGAACCAGAACTAAACACTCCAGCGCCCTGAACCTTGAGAGTAAAAGCGCTAGCCCGAATTTGTGTGAGTATTTCAATCAGACTGTCCTGCTTTTCTTCGGCTATTGAACCAAGAAAATGTAAGGTAATATGCAGTCCGTGCTGCTGTTTAAGATCCGCTGAGGGTAAGCGCAACGCCCGCAGATTCAGCTGTACCGACTCTGGCACTTCAAGGCCAATAAATAAACGTTTAATGGTTCCCTCCTCCTATTAATGAGTGAAATTAAATATCTCTATTTTAATTCAATAGAAGCTTAACTGGCAAATTCCCAAACCTCTTACATACTTAACTGTGTTGCATGAAACGCATTTACTTGAAAATGCATTACATGAAGCCCGGTGCATGAAGCCGTACACATTATTTTTTACAAACCGTATTTTGGCCAAACCAAACGAGGTGTTCAATGAACAACAAATTACTCATTGCAGGCGTTATAACAACTTCAGCCCTACTTGGAGGCTGTGCCAATGCTGACTTGGAAAAGTCTGTTAGCAGTCTAAGCAGCAAGGTAAACGAATTATCAGCAAGGGTTGACACAATAGAGTCCGAACATCAAGGCATCAGCTCTAGCATCCAAAGCGTAACTGCGACGGCAGCCGCCGCTCAGTCTACAGCACAAGCTGCCGCAGCGGATGCAATGCGTGCGAATACGCGCATCACTAATATCGCGTCTTCTTACAAAAAATAACACTATTTATACCCATGGTCCTTCGAAATGCTGATTTCTACATTTTGAATGGTCATGGGTTTACATGAATATTATATATCTACGTTGACAGGCAAGCCGCTGTGCAGTAACAGTGCCTTTTTAACACGTTCTCGGTCAACACTGCTTTTGTCTACAAACTTTGAGACGCGATCGACTGTCTTTAAGTTATATTCTGCTTCACCATTTTGTTTTGACAATGACGTATGCACTTCAATTAAATTATCACCGTTTGCTTCTGTTGACATTTTAATCGCCTGATTGATTACCCGGACGGGTTCACCGATAGATACCTGCTCAAATAACCATGCAATGTCATCCGGGTTCATTCTTATGCAGCCCGCACTTACTCGCATTCCTATACCAAAATTATTGTTCGTGCCATGGATCAAATAATTTGAACGACCATAAGCAAGCTGTAAAGCGTGTTTGCCTAAAGGGTTGTCCTCGCCCGCGGGCACCACTCTAGGTAACTCATGACCATGTTTAGAAAAGTAGTCCTCTCTGATTCTTTTATTTGGGGTCCAACTAGGATCTAGAATTCGCGCTTTGACCTTAGTCAGCATTAGCGGTGTTCCTCGACCGATACGGCCGATGCCAATAGGAAACACATACACTTTGTCTGCTTCCCTTGGGAAAAAGTATAACCGAAGTTCAGGCAAATTAATGACTATGCCTCTATAGGGTACGTCTGGAAGTAGCATACCACTTGGAATTCGCAATTGGATACCAGGTGTGGGTAAAAAAGGGTCTATCCCTGGATTAGAAGCCATCAAGGCTAATAGGCCAACATTATGGCGCTGGGCTATAGCATGAAAATAATCACCCGTTTTAACCTCATAAAATTCATTTTCACCGATTAATCTAGTACCTTGTTCAGGGAGAGTATAAACAGCTGACAAGGTTGAAAATGATGCCATCATAACTACACCAAAAACGACAATACAGCCGAGGCGTTTAAATTGTATCCACACTTGGTAGAGATAATTTTTATGGCGGAATTGGGTGTCTCCAAACGAAAACCTATATGCCATGAGTTTAACCTTATAAAATTAGCATTGTATAAGTCTAAGTATAGATTGAATCTACCAACATAATTCTAGTTACAATTTGGCTTTACGACTAAGAGCCCCACGACTAAAAAAAAGTACAGAAATAAAAGCGAGAAAGAATGGTCCAAACGCCCCGCCGTTCTTATTCTTCGGTTGGGAGATTACATTGTTGTCCTCTATATCAAAAATATCAACACTAAAGCTGGGCGTAGGTTCTTGGTAAGTAACAATGTTATCTTTGATCCAATTAGTGTAATTACTGACTTGTGTATACACATCAGGCAGTGGATTATAAGCACATTGCTTAGCATTGCCAAAACTCACTATACCTGCCAAGCGATATCCTCTATCAGCATTACCCACGGCATTTTTATCTTGCCACACAAGCGGCCCACCGGAATCGCCACTGCAAGAACCTTTATCTGTTGCATTAGCACAAATGAAATTTGATGCGGTAACTGAAGTGTTAGTCCACCCCCAAGCTTGCGCACAAGTACTATCGGCCACCCCATCCAGAGTCGTTTTTTGTAATACCGGAGTACTCGCATTACCATCTATTGAGGTACGACCCCAACCAGACAAAAATAAATTATGCGGTTGCGCA
>JBLHNW010000169.1:0-7834 GCA_047622205.1 Paraglaciecola sp. | reverse complement strand
ATAATTAATTATGAGGTGCGCAACATGCTAAAAAAACTATTGGAAATAGACCTGGGTGAAGAGCTTCCGGCGAGTGAGTGGATAAAGATAGATCAAGCGGATATAAATTTGTTTGCCAAAGCGACTGGAGATCATCAATGGATACATATTGATGCAGATCGATGTGCCAAGGAGAGCCCGTTCAAAGCGACTATTGCCCACGGTTATTTAACCGTAACATTGATGCCCAACGCGTTTTATCAGATGTTTAAAGCAGATGACAATAATCAAACAATATTGAATTACGGCGTAGAAAAAATCAGGTTTTTAGAACCGGTAAGAGTTAATGATGAAATTCGTTATGTTTCAAAGTTGGTTAAGTTAGAGCAAAAACCCTCTGGAAAACTGTTTTATTTTAGCACCGAAGCGCAGATAAAAAATCGCGATAAACCCGCAATGGTTGGTATTTTTATGATGTTACTTGCTGGTGCAGCTCCATGAGTTTCTTATTGACAAAAAGTTTAATAAACGACTTACTGGTCAGACCATGTTTGTAACTGATGTTTACATATAAATAACAATCTATTTACATGAGATGCATCCCGTCCTACTATCCTCATACGGTGCCGAAAGTTTTTAAGATCAGGCACTTAGCTACGACAAAATTATATTATTAGAATTCAAAAGCATATACAAAGTGCTTAATTCATGTCTCATATTTATTGAGACTCAAATAATATCTGATAACGCAAGTATGGGGAAAAAGATGAGATTAAACACACGCTTAAGCGCACTGGCTATCGCCGTGTCTAGCCAATTATTACTTATGAATGCTGGTGTAAATGCACAAGAACAAGATTCCGACACGGACGACGTCGAATTAATCATGGTGACGGGAAGTTTTGTTCGCCGTAGTGAGAATTTTGAATCGCCTTCACCATTGGCGGTAATGGATGCTGCCGATATAGACTCAATTGGGGCAAAAAACATTGGCGATATTACCCAAACGCTGACCATCAATACAGGTGCTGAAAATACTCCTGACGCATTTACCCAGAATGCGACTGCAGGCACGTCTAACATCAACTTGCGCGGTTTAGGTGTGGCCTCCACACTGGTTTTGTTAAATAACAAACGTCAGGTGGTAACTGCTCAGCCAAACAACGGCGGAGTTAATTTCGTAGATACAAGTTCTTTGGTGCCAATGATTGCCATAAATCGCATGGAAATAGTGAAAGATGGTGCCTCCGCATTATACGGTTCTGATGCAGTCGCAGGTGTTGTGAATTTTATTACCAAAACAGACTATGAGGGAACTCAGGTTTCGCTGGATTATCAGGATGGCGCCCATGGGGATAATAAAGAATATACCGTGCAAGGTTTATGGGGGACAGTAGGCGACGATAGCAGCATTATGGCGGCTATCAGTTATACAAATCGCTCTCCCTTGTTTACGGGTGACCGTCGCATAAGTCGCCCCATTGACGATGCAAGTTCATTAGGAAGCCCGGGTACATTTTTCATCGCTCCAACGGCGCCGATTATTGACCCCACCGGCTGTGAAGAGTTTGGTGGGCTTCCATTGTTACTCGCACCTCCAGGCACAGTGCCGGGCTTAGATGTGGGGCTTTGTCGTTTTGACTTCGGTAAAGGATATTCTTTTGTTCCAGATGAGTCTCGTCTCACCACCTATATAAAGGCAACTAAGCAATTAACGGATGATATTGAGTGGACAACGGAAATCACCACTGGCAGAAATAGGGCAGAGCGCGGCGGCTCACCGAGTTTCCCTATCTTAACCTTTCCGACGGTTCCGGCTGATCATCCAAGTAATGTGTTTGGACAGGATGTCTCTTACTTTGGTCGTGAGTTGGGTAATGATGCTAACGGTGAGGCTCTTCCTGGCGACCCTGCTAATACAGAATCAGATACCTTTAGATTTAGTACAATGTTGCAAGGCGAATTAGATAACGGCTTTTGGGAAATCAGTTATACGGCCGCCCGAAATGACTTTTATTTCTCTGCTAACGATACCTTAGGGCAAGAGTTTCAAAATGCCCTTCGAGGTTTTGGTGGGCAAGGGTGTGATCCCGTAACGGGCACGGCCGGGGAAGGTGCATGTGAATATTTTAATCCATTCGCGACACAATTTACTGTGCTGCCAAATTCACAGAATGTAATCGATTCTTTTACCGGCAGACAAGAAATTGATTCTGAGTCAAACCTTGAGGTAGCTGAAGCCTTTTTCTCAACTGAATTATTTGAAATGGATGGCGGTGCCGCAGGTATTGCTGTTGGCGTTCAGTATCGATATCAGGACTTACTCCAGGACTACGATGCTTTGTCTAACCAAGATAGGTTCTCTTTCGTTATTGGTAATCCAGACGTTATTGGTGAGCAGGATGTTATCGCCGTTTTTGGTGAATTAGCCTTGCCAGTAAGTGACACGATTGACGTGCAAATCGCCCTGAGATATGAAGATTACGGCGGTACCACAGGTGACACAGTTGATCCCAAACTGGCTTTCTCATGGCGAGCAACTGATGATTTTTCACTTCGAGCCTCGGTATCAACCTCGTTTAGAGCGCCGTCAATCTTCCAGAAAGATGGTGGCGGAACAAGCTTAAACCAAGTAAGTGATCCGCTTCTTCCGGGACTAAACTTCGCAGCAGTGCGCACAACCGGAAATGAAGAACTTGTTCCGGAAGAATCAACTGCTTACAACATAGGTTTCTCAATTGAGCCTGTTGATGACTTGTCGATTGAAGTAGATTACTGGAACTTTGATTTCACCGATTTAATTATTGCTGAGAATTTCCAGGCGGTGCTCAATGCTGAGCCGCAAAATCCAGACAGAGTTGTCAGGGTAGGCGACCCACTGACTGGTCCCATAATCCAAATAAACACCACTTATGTGAATGCGAGCTCACTTGAAACCTCGGGTTTGGATGTTGTCGCTAACTATAAAATAGATACGGACATGGGAAGCTTTACCCCAAATCTAAGTGCAACCTATATTCTTGCTTATGACTTAGTTGATCCACAGGCAGGCAATATAGATGGTGTGGGATCGCGAAACTCTGCAAATATAGGTGTCTCTACTCCAGAACTGAGAGCGAATTTGGGATTGAACTGGAAGCATGCGGATTACTCTGCCAATATTTTCGTTCGTTATATTGCTGAGTATGAAGATGACCAAAACTGTGCGGATGGCACCGCCGCCGTTAGCGGCATGTGCACCGGTGCATTCAAGGATATAGACAGTCATGTAACGGTTGATGCTCAATTCAACATTGATGTGGGTGGCTTGTTAGAAACCGATGGTTCATATGTCCTGACTATAGGTGGGGTGAACTTAACCGATGAAAATCCACCGCAATTGTTCACTAATGGTGGTTTTGATTCAAAAGTACATGATCCTCGTGGTCGTCAAATTTATGCAAGGTTGGCGATGGAGTTTTAATTGCCTATGTAACTAAAGTACCTAACGTAACTAATGTGAACCCCGGCTAAGTCCGGGGTTTTTTATGTTAATCAAAACGATGGGATTAATTGTAAAGTTAATTTGCCAAATTAATTTCGTCATGTTTGCTTGTTAAAGTTGGTTTTTGAATGACAAATAATCAATCATTGAACGAACAAGATACTTAGACGGGAATCCCAAATGGTAGATAAATACTCAAATCAACAAATTACTCAGGCATTAGCAGAATTGAATGAGAACCTCGAGGTTGAAAGTCAATGGACAATCACCCAGGATAAGTTATCTAAAACTTTCAAATTCAAGAGCTTTATTCGCGCCTTTGGTTGGATGTCTCAAATTGCAATTTGGGCAGAAAAACTTAATCATCATCCGGAATGGTTTAATGTCTATAACAAAGTAGAGGTTAAACTCACCACTCATGATGCGGGAGGGATAAGCGAACTTGATTTTAAACTGGCATCAAAAATGGAGCTTTTTAGTTAAGGGCAAGAAGATATAGATAAATGCTAGTATGAAAAAACAGCCGTTTGAGTGCGTATTGTACAAACAGGGTATGTTTTCATAGTTTTTGGTGTTTTTTTGAATACACTGCTTGCACAGTTTAATGTGCTATGTATAATACGCACCACTTGAGGAGGGGAAGCGAATTAGCTAACCGAATCAATAAAGATTTCAAGCGCGGGATGGAGCAGTCTGGTAGCTCGTCGGGCTCATAACCCGAAGGTCGTAGGTTCAAATCCTGCTCCCGCAACCACTTTTATAAAACTTGGCAATTGGCCAGGTTTTTGTAGAATTAGTGGACTAGGGTCCAGAAACAAAAAGCCCCGCTTGTACGGGGCTTTTTGTTATCCGTTTTGTCGTAAATAATCGTGATCATTGTCTGGGCTATATGCCCTTTTTTTGTTTTTGGAGCGTGAACTTTGTCACAACTCGAGCAAAAGTTAACTGAAATGTTGACCTCACCTGTTGAAGCTATTGGTTTTGAAATGGTCGGCGTGGAATTCATGCGCGCAGGGAAACATTCTACTTTGCGTGTTTATATTGATCACCCAGAGGGTATCTCGGTTGATCAATGCGCTGAAGCTAGCCGTCAGGTGAGCGCAGTGTTAGATGTGGAAGATCCAATCACCACAGAATATAACTTGGAAGTGTCATCGCCTGGTATGGCTCGTCCTCTATTTAAAGAACTTCACTATCAAACTTGTATAAATGAGGTTGTGTCGGTGAAACTTAGAATGCCAATGGGTGACCGACGTAATTTTAAAGGCAAGTTACTTGCCGTTGACGACGGCATGTTAACCATTGAAGTTGATGGTCAAAACTTTGTTTTGGCTTTCACTAATATTGAAAAAGGTAATTTGGTTCCGTCTTTCGACTAAGATTGTGACCCAGTAATGTTTTCGCTATCCCGGTAATTTTGCGGAAGAATAGAAATCAGTGAGGCAATAATGAATAAAGAAATTTTGTTAGTGGCTGAAGCCGTATCCAACGAAAAACAAGTTCCGAAAGAAAAGATATTTGAAGCGTTAGAATTCGCTATCGCCAGCGCGACTAAAAAGAAGAACGAAGGTGATATCGAAGTCCGCGTCTGTATTGACAGAGAGACTGGAGCGTTTGATACTTTTCGACGCTGGTTAGTCACTGAAGATGATAAGGAACAAGAAAATCCCTTTGCTGAAATGACTATTTCTGCCGCTCAAATTGACGAACCAGATATTCAGTTGGGCGATTATGTTGAAGATCAGATTGATTCAATCACCTTTGATCGGATCACTACGCAAACTGCTAAGCAGGTTATTGTACAAAAAGTACGTGAAGCGGAACGCGCCCAGGTGTTGGCTGAATATGAAGACCGCGTCGGAGAGCTAATTACTGGAGCTGTCAAAAAAGTTAACCGTGATAACGTAATCGTTGACTTGGGAAACAACGCTGAAGGTGTTATTTATCGCGATGATATGTTGCCAAGAGAGACCTTCCGTCCTGGCGACCGGGTACGTGGTTTACTTTACGTGATTCGCCCTGAAGCTCGCGGTGCGCAGTTATTTATAAGTCGTACGCACGAAGACATGTTGATTGAACTGTTTCGGATTGAAGTGCCTGAAATTGCTGAGGAAACCCTTGAAATTAAAGCGGCTGCTCGTGATCCGGGTTCTCGCGCCAAAATTGCCGTTAAAACTAACGATAAACGTTTAGATCCTATCGGTGCCTGTGTTGGTATGCGTGGTTCTCGTGTGCAAGCTGTTTCAGGTGAGTTGGGTGGTGAAAGAGTAGACATTATATTGTGGGATGATAATCCTGCTCAATTTGTGATTAATGCAATGGCGCCCGCTGAAGTAGCTTCTATTGTTGTCGATGAAGACAATCACACCATGGACGTAGCGGTTGAAGATGATAACTTGGCTCAGGCTATCGGTCGCAGCGGTCAAAATGTTCGTCTTGCAAGCCAGTTGACTGGATGGGAATTGAACGTCATGACGGTTCAAGATCTCAACAGTAAACACGAAGAAGAAAACTCTAAGGTATTAGCAACCTTTATCAACGGTCTGGATATTGATGAAGATTTTGCTTCTGTATTGGTTGACGAAGGCTTTACCACCTTGGAAGAAATCGCGTACGTGCCGGTTAACGAGTTGTTAGAAATTGAAGGCCTTGACGAAGATATGGTTGAGGATTTAAGAAATCGTGCACGTGCTACATTGACAACACAAGCACTAGCGACTGAAGAAACATTAGAAGCCGCAGAGCCAAAAGATGAGTTATTAAATCTGGCGGGTATGGAAAGACACGTTGCTTATACGTTGGCGAGTCGCGGCATTACTGATCTTGAAGGACTTGCAGAGCAAGGCGTCGATGAGATTACCGATATTGAAGAACTGGACGAAGCAAAAGCGGGCGAGCTGATAATGGCTGCACGAAATATTGTTTGGTTTAACGAAAACTAGGGTCACCAAGAGGAAATTATAAAATGGCAGAAGTATCCATTGCAAAACTTGCCACCGACATAGGCACTTCGGTTGACCGTTTAGTTCAGCAGTTTAAAGATGCGGGCATAGTCAAAACGGCTGACGCTCAAGTAAATGAAGATGAAAAACGTCAATTACTTGATTATCTTAGCAAACAACATGGCGGAAGCGGTTCTGAAGGGCCGAAACGCATGACTTTGCAACGAAAAACCACCAGTACTTTGACTGTTGGCAAATCTAAAGGTGTGACAGTTGAAGTACGTAAAAAGCGTACTTACGTTAAACGTACTGATCTCGAAGAGGAAAGGTTAGCTGAAGAAGAAGCTAAGCGTGTTGCTGCAGAACAACAAGCCAAGCTTGAAGAGGAGCAGCAAGTAGCCGAGAAAGCTAAAGCAGCAGCGGAAGAAAAAGCGCGTAAAGCAGTAGAAGCAAAAGAGAAAGCTGATGCCGAACGTATTGCGCGCTTAGATAAAGCTAAGAAAGAAGCTGAAGCGAGACAAGCTGAAGAATCATTGTTAAGTCCGGAAGAGAAAGCCGAACAAGAGCGAATTCTCTCAGAAGCTGAGAACTTGCGTAAGAAGCAAGAAGAAGAAACTCAGCGTAAACTTGAAGAAGACGCCAAAAAAGCAGCTGACGAAGCGAAGAAAATGTCCGACGAAAACTCTCGTCGTTGGAAAGAAGAAGAAGAACGCCGCAAGAAACAAGAAGCTGAAGAAGTGCATGTGCACTCTAATCGTTATGCTCAGGAAGCTGAAGATGCAGACGATATAAAAACTGAACATGGCGGCCGTAGACGTAAGAAGTCGAAGAAGAATGCCGGTTCAGATCTTAAACACGCATTTAACAGACCAGCTGCACCCGTAGAGAAAATTGTGCGTGTGGGCGAAACCATTACAGTAAGTGAACTAGCTAACAAGCTAGCCATTAAAGCAACAGCTGTTATCAAAGCCATGATGAAAATGGGTGAGATGGTGACAATTAATCAGGTACTAGATCAGGAAACTGCAGTACTTGTGGTTGAAGAAATGGGTCACAAGTATGAATTGGTTAATGATAATGCGATGGAAGACGATTTGTTAGCGGATGTAGTTTCGTCTGCAGCAGAGTCTCGTGCACCAGTTGTGACTATTATGGGCCATGTTGATCACGGTAAAACATCTCTACTTGATTATATTCGTAGAGCAAAAGTAGCCGACGGTGAAGCAGGTGGTATTACTCAGCATATTGGTGCTTATAGTGTCGAAACTGATAACGGACGTATTGCATTTTTAGACACACCTGGACACGCCGCCTTTACTGCGATGCGTGCACGTGGCGCAACTGCGACTGATATCGTGGTATTGGTTGTTGCAGCCGACGATGGTGTTATGCCACAAACTAAAGAAGCTGTGCAGCACGCAAAAGCGGC
>JBLHNW010000168.1:0-7837 GCA_047622205.1 Paraglaciecola sp. | reverse complement strand
ACTGGAGTTCTGACAATAATACTTAAGCAGGCTTGAATATTTAACGAGAACATACCACAGCGATCCGTGTATTTTGTGCATTAGTAGTTAAGCGCGTGACGCCTTTAGGGCACGTTTCACTAAGGTCAGCAAAGACTCGCCATTCAATGCTTGGACGCTTGACATCCCACTGTTTTATGACGCTTCCCTGGGCAGCAATGGCTTTGCCATCACCCGACCAACCATAATAGTAAGCACCTGAGGGCAATTGGCTTAAAACTGCAATTTCTCCAGTTTTTGGATCATAGCTTTTTAGATCCCAAAGCGGATTCTCCGCTTCGTCTTTCGTGGCGGTATAGCTCATCAGTTCTGTTCCGGGGATTTTGTAAAGACTAGGACCGATGTTGTTATCAATTATTCGGCTAGATTGAGTATTAACGTTAGCCAACTGTAGGGTATTAGGTTCGCCCAATACGAACAGCATTACCTGAGTTTGATCTACCCATGCATGATATCCAACCGGATTAACATCTTTCAATAATTCACTAGGCAACGTTTGTTCTGAGTTACCTTTTACCAAGGGGTAACGCCATAACTTTTGTTTATCGCCTATCACTTTAATGACTGAGACATCTAGACCATTGGGCATTAAAGTTGGCGAGTACTCACTATTTTCAGTATTAGTTATGTTCTTGTGCTTTTTATCAGCTAGCCGATAAAGAAAACTATCGGTCTGTTGCTGTCCCTGCTTAACGATTTCTGATGTGACTAACAATGTGTCACCGTCTGCCAAAAAAAACGGTTGATTGTCATATCCCGGACGATTGGTAAGGGCCGTTACGTTACTGACCTGAAGCAAGGTATTTTTAACTGTAAGGTTAGCTATATAAACGTCAGATCCAGGGGTTTGTGCCGCAACTGTAATACTCAAAAGGCTTATAAAACCGATGAAAAGCTTGTTCATTTTTTAGAATTTCCTTGAGGATTAACGTTGCTTATTTGTAACACACTTGCAGTGTCAGTTTTAAGCCTTGTTTCTGAGAAGCATTTGTCTGGCCCTAATTTTGGTTTCCCGCCAAGTTGTTTTAGGCAGAATAGGGGCAGCATTTTTAAGATGCTGATAATCTGATTCGCTGAGTCTCACTTCTCCACCATGGGCTAAAAGTATTGAATTGGGCTGTAAACGAATAACCTTTTCTATTGAAGCGCGATATTGATTAGGATGAAAAACCGGAAACGGTGGAATAAATTTTTTTTTCACTTTGACTATTAAATCTGCCACATAGAGCCTCTTACTCGGATTATGTAAGACAGATAAATCCCGATCGGTATGACCCGGAGTTTCCAGTACACACCATTCATCAAAACCTGGCAGCTCATCGCCGTCATTGAGTTTGTAGTTTGGTTTCAATTTTGGCGCATACCATAAATTTTTCTTTGCTTTGCCCATTCGACCTGCAACCCAAGTTGCTAAAGCAATATCGGTGAGGTGCATGAGGGTTCCATTTAGACCTCGATACCAGGCTTTTTCCATATTTGCAGAAGCAATTTTACAATTTGTAAGACGTCTTAGTTTGTGTGCCGCACCGGCATGGTCTGGGTGCATATGAGTGACAATAACCAGCTTTAAATCCGTAAACGGGCGCTTTAAATCTTGGGTGATAAACTTTTTTAATAGCTGAATGTCTGCACGACAACAGCCATCCAGTAAAAGTAATTTTTCAGGATACTCAACCAAGTAAACGGATTGAATATAACCTTGTAGAAGATGAATAATCATATGATTTATGAGGGATATCCGAGTATCGAAAGGGTAAAATTGCACTGTGTGGTCAAATACACCGGTCAATCAAATTAAGGCTGAGTAGAGTTTTTGGGTATCTCTATATATGCAGAGTGCACCCAGATATAAATCATTCAGGCTATTTTAATTCATCCTTTTCTTCAATATATTTTATTACGTTCTGCATGCTGCCAAAAGCGTTGATAAGATTTTGTCGGCCTTTTTGAGCCAACTCTGGATTGTCATTTTCTGACATCATCCAAACCCAGGTTCGGATCAAAGATTCAGGAGGGGCATTTTTCATACGGTTAACTTCAGCTATTGTAAGTGTGATGGTGATGATATTTCTGCATTATATCTGTTATTTTCTTTATGTTCGAGTATACAAACCTCTGTTATGATCATTTTTTTAACACAAGGTATTGGCTGGTGCCAAACCATCAATAGGTGATTCCCCCATTGAAAAAGCGACATATCAAGGTAATAGTTGGGTCAAACAATCCAGTGAAAATTAATGCAGCCAATAGCGCCATTAGTGCTCTGTACGCTGACGCTAGCATATCTTGTGAAGGCATACACGCACCTTCCGGCGTCTCTGACCAGCCGATGAACTGTGAAGAAACATTAGAGGGTGCGGTTAACCGTGTAAAGTATTGTAAACAGCAAGTAGTTGCTGATTTTTACGTGGCTATGGAGGGTGGTGTAGATATGTTTGAATATGGTGCGGCTACGTTTGCCTATGTTGTTATTGCTGATAAAAACCGCCAATCGGTAGGTCGCAGTGCCATTTTACCCCTGCCACCAGAGGTTTATTGTGCTTTACAAGAAGGTCAAGAACTGGGCGACGTTATGGATCAATTATTCGACACTAATAATGTTAAACAGAAAGGAGGGGCTATTGGTTTACTGACAAACGGCTGTGCCACCCGCGAGAGTAATTATACTCAGGCGATCAAACTGGCCTTCGCACCTTTCCTGTATCCGCATTTATACCCATCTCACCACTAAATGCGTCATTTTGAGGTGGCATGTATATACTCCAGATAAGAGTACATAAGTAATTCATGGATGTAATAATTCAGTATCGACTACTTAATAACGAGTTTTACCTCCACACCTGAATGGTCTGTTAGATCATTTATTGTCAATTTTGCACCGTGATATTCGGCAACGATCTTTGCAATATATAAACCGAGACCCAAATGGGGCTGTTGGCT
The DNA here is from genome assembly GCA_047622205.1 of Paraglaciecola sp. Lineage (GTDB taxonomy): Bacteria > Pseudomonadota > Gammaproteobacteria > Enterobacterales > Alteromonadaceae > Paraglaciecola. The sequence continues at coordinate 4,858 of JBLHNW010000168.1, read as the reverse complement.
ATTCTGTTGAATACGAACCGACACCATGGAATCAAGTAGTTGGTTTTGCATGTTCTGTGGCAATAAGGGTCCGATATTTTTGATACTCAAGGTGACTTTGTTATCAAGCGTTTCCAACTTCAGCTCAATGCATGAATCTACCGGACTAAACTCAATGGCATTGGCAATTATTTTATCTAACATTTGCGCAAAGAGTTCAGGTGAACCAAGCAATGTGATGGGTGGATTATTAATCTGCAGCTCGAATTTACGCGAGGTATAGGCCACGCGATAGCCTTCCACACAGCCACTCAACAACTCATTTAGTATAAATGCTTCACGCTCGCTGCCTTGTATAGCCTGTTCCAAACGTGTGGCTTCGCTCATATTACTCAGTATTTTACTTAGCCTTTTTATTCCCTGTTGTGCCCTATTCAGGTATTGCTGGCTCTCTTCACTTTGTGATTCCAGATTTAACATTTCCAGAGAAGAATTCACAATCGCTACGGGGGTACGTAATTCGTGAGACAGGCGTGACGCCATGTTTTCCAAATAAGTATTATATTGGCCTAATTTATCCAACACATTATTAAATGTGCGCGACAAGTCGCCAATTTCATCTCTGCTATTGGAGGAATGGATCTTGCCAATGATCTTTCCATGTCCATCAATTGCTGACTCAGTTTGATTTCGCAGTTTGCGGATGCGTGAGGAAATGCGTGATGCAAAGACAAACAAGGCAAAAGTGCCCAAGCTCATTACCGCTAGAATAATATGGAATAATTGCTCCAACGCTCTGTTACGTAAGGTACGAATACCATGTGTGGTTTGTTCAACTACTACCGCCCCCATTACTTTTTCGTCGATATAAATAGGGTGCGCGGCGGACAGGATAAGCGCTTTGTCGTCGGGACTTAATCGCCAACTAGAATCAGCGCTACCATCAAGGGCCTGAGTAATACTTTTACCCTCCAGCGCATAAGCATCTTTGAGTTCATCGATGAATTCAGAGGGAGGTTTGGTCAATATGCGGTAATACATCGGGAGCAACCATTCATTTTCAATAAATTGCCACCAGTTATCATGTTCTTTCCCAAGAGCTGTAGTTTGCACTCCGGTCGAACGCTGTATGCTTCCAGAGCGCGCCAAAACCCGCATGTGCTTGTCGACTACCCATACTCTTGCATTGGAATATTTCAGCCCTTTAAGGATACTTTCAATTTGTGGTGATGGGACCAATACAGTTCCAAGAGAATCCAGATGAGAAGGGTTAGCCGTGCCTATGGTAAATTCCCGTACTCTGTTAGTTTCATCATCCACATCGGCAATAGCAAAAGCGATTTTGCTCGACATCATCTCCAGAGGAAATCGCAACTCCAGATTGTAACCACTGCTTGTGTTGCGCCACTGCCCTTGAATTCGTTTCTCCAGTTTGCCGGGGCGCAATGAGTTTAAATCTTCATCAAGTAAGTAAGCGTTCACCCAGCCTTGTTCTGATGGTGCTACGATGTAGCGCCGAAAGACTGCAAATTGATCGCTCATGGCGATTTGCAGATAATCATTCCTGTCGACCCTCAAGCTGTTTCCCGAGCGAAACACCACACTTTCGTCGGTCACTTCGAACATTGCATATAAATACGTTCCGTACTGGCCGACCATGTGGTTAAAACTCAAACTCTCCGGACGATATTCCTGCACGTTATCTATTAAGTTTAGCTCAGCATAGTTCAGCGCTAAATGCCGGTAATCCAGCCAATCATTCAAGTTTCCGTCCAGTTGAATTGGGTCAACTATTTTGTGGGCATATAGATCTGTACCGGGTTTGACATCGGCCAGATAAGACGACTGACTGTCGAAAAGTGCTGGACGTTCATGCAAAGCGGTCGCCACAGCGCGGGCCGTGCCTACCATGGTTTGCTCCTGGCCTATACGTAGGTAGGTTTCTAACTCCCAAACATATTGGTAGCCGAGCCAGGGGATCGCAAACAAAAACAGTGATAAAAACAGCAGTTTCAGACGAATGCCGATACGAAACCTATGCATATTTCGTATTTACCAAATTAGTTCGCTTTAAGGCTAGTTTTTCCATCGATAACCCATTCCGTATACCGTCTCTACACGGTCAAAGCTAGCGTCTATCATGAGAAATTTTTTACGAATGCGCTTTATGTGTGAGGTAATGGTTGTATCGTCCACCACCATTTTTGATTCATCCATTAACTGTTGGCGACTTTTTACGTGACCGGCAAATTTTGCGATGGCATGCAACATCCAAAATTCAGTGACAGTAAGATCAATAGGAGATTGCTGCCAATTAACCGTCATACGATTGCTATCCATACTTAAGTCCCCCGAAATTATCAGATCAGTGGGGCTTTGCGGCTGATTGAGTAATTCGGTACGTCTAAACAATGCGGCAATTCGCGCCAGCAAATGTGGCAGACTAATGTCTTTGGTAAGGTAGTCGTCAGCCCCCATACGCAATCCACAAATTGTGTCGTAATCATTATCTCTGGCAGTAAAAAATATGATCGGCAGGGTCTTCGACTGGCTACGGAGTTGCTGACACAGGGCAAATCCCCCATCAATTTCGTCCTGTAAACCGATATCTATGATAGCCAAATCTGGCAACCTTTGAGCAAAGGCCTGCTCCGCATCTCGCCTGTTTGCATATGCTACAACTTCGTAGCCTTGTTTAGTTAATGCGGCGACGTAGTTATCTCTTAGTGCCTGATCATCTTCCACCAGAGCGATTCGTTTCGACATTGTGTTGTTCTTTTCCAACTGGTCAACAATTCAATGCCTGCACTATATCGCATATCCTCAGCGAATAAATCGTCTCGCTGTAATTTCCATTTTTTCGCCACAATTGAACTGCAGATTGCCATTTTTATTCCTCGAATTGGTCATTAAGTGTTTGTTTAATAGAAGGGAACTTAAAACTCATACCCAGAACCATTGGAATTACATGGCGGCGGCAAATGAATGTAGCCAACAGACATGCAGTTTCAAGGATGAAAGGTATCATTTGGAGAACACCATAATGAAATTACAACTTTGTACTATCGCTCTTACTCTTGCACTTTCAGGCAACACATTTGCCGGGTCAAATCCCATCGAGGATAAAACACAGCATGAAGAAACCAATCAACTGGTTGGTTTAGGATCAGGCATTTTGGTTGGAGCGGCTGTTGCAGGGCCAATTGGTGCTGTTGTCGCAGGCATATTTGGTTTACTTATAGCAGACGATGTCAATGGCGATAATGAATTGCTATTAGCCAAAACAGAACTCAATAGCCGAGATCAGCAATTGCTTGCCATGCAACAGCAATTTGATCTGGAAAAACAACGTGCAAACACGCAACTTGCGTCACTGGAAACATTGCTTAGTAAAAATAGCCAAGCATTGGAAAGTAATATCCAGTTTAAAACTGCTTCTTATGTGTTGGAGCAACACTACAAGTCTCAACTGGATCTGATTGCAGCAAATCTTCGCGATGACCCAGTCCTAAACGTATCTCTCTCTGGTTTTGCCGACCAACGAGGAGATAACACCTATAACCAGGCCCTATCTGAACAACGAGCCATCAGTGTTAAGAATTATCTGCTAAGTCAGGGTGTAAAGGAACAACAGATAGTAAGCAATTCATATGGTGAGTCCAGTTTACTCAGCAAAGGAAACAACTACGAAGACGATTTTTTCGACCGTCGCGTAGTCCTCAAGCTAGCGGGTGCAACCGAAGAAATGACCGCGGCCAACCAATAATCAAGCACCATGCCCATACCCAAACCGACAAGAAATGTTATTTGGGTATTAATACCAATCCACGCTAATAAGTGGTCGCTCAGCGAGAATTTATTAATGCGGATTGGTATATACCCCAGTCGCTCTGAACCCGTCATTTTGAGGTGGCATGGGTATAAACCTCAAGGCTTAAAAAATATGATATCGCTGCTAAAACTCGCCGTAATCCTGATGATAACAACAGGCGTTGGGCTACTCTATAATGCTGTACTTCCTGTTAAAAACACACTCGTTTCTGTTGTCGTACAGGAAGCAAACTCTGTCCAAAACAAGCCCCTTATCCCTAAGTCGTTTTCTTCACAAGAACCTGTATCAAGCTATCAGGATGTCGAGAGTGGCAGCCTATTTTTTGTTGAACACACAGCCGAGGATAATCCAACATCGTACATTCCCGGGCCGCTTGTTGATACTCAAGTGAACATCGATGTGACAGGAATCATTGCCAGAACGCGCGTGAGCCAAACGTTCCACAATCCTGGAAAATCTTGGGTGAACGGGATATATGCTTTTCCTCTGCCAGAAAATGCTGCCGTAGATCATCTGCTTTTAAAGGTTGGCGAACGCATCATTGAAGGTCAAATTCAGCCCAAAAAAATCGCTAAAAAAATATTTGAACAAGCAAAACAAGAAGGTAAAAAGGCCAGTTTAATCGAACAACAACGTCCCAATTTATTTACTAACTCGGTGGCTAACATTGGGCCCGGAGAAACGGTGACGATCACTATCGAATATCAACAAACAATTGAATACAAAAACAAGCAGTTTCGCTTACGTTTCCCCATGACCATATCACCACGTTATTTGCCGGCGACCCCAATTAATGTTGAATTTTCAAAACTAGGATGGGCTCAGACAAATAGCTTAGATCCCAAGCTCAACCATTTAAGCGAACAAAACCAATTCAAAGGTCAGAGTGCTAATTCCGGCTCTGACACAAAAGCTTCCACAGCAAACACTGAACTATCTAACAACATTTCCTTAAAGGTAAATTTACAGGTGGGCTTCGCCCTGAACACAATTTCTAGTGAATTCCATCCGGTCAAGACAGTTGAAGCAAGCAAAAACCAATACCAG
>JBLHNW010000167.1:0-7871 GCA_047622205.1 Paraglaciecola sp. | reverse complement strand
ATGCAGACTGGAACCGCAGCTACGATCGACAACTAGCGGCCTATCCGGTAGCCAGCGTTGCCAAGAACAAATTCTGGCCCTCGGTAAATCGTATCGATGATGTATACGGTGACCGGAACCTGATTTGTTCTTGTCCTAGTCTGGATAGCTATCGGGAAGAGTAATTGGTTGTCGATCTGCAATTAAGTTTGTGACAATTAAAGTAAAAGACGATCTCTAGGTCGTCTTTTTTGTTTATATCAAAAATCTTTTTTATTGTAGATGTTCTGAATATGATTTCCAAGTTTGCCCAAACTGGCAACAAGGAATTAAAATTGTGACTGACTAATTTGTAGAATAAGACGAGTCAGATCCAAAGAGATAAACCGACAATGCAAGAGAGCTGATAAGTATAAAAATGCGACTAAACGAGTCAAAATATGTTGGCTCAGTTAGTTTCTTATTCGTTTTTGACAAAATCATTTTACCTTTTTCATGTGTTTGAGAATTAAGTTTTTCCCTTATCCGTATATGACTTCTTCGCAGGTAGAATAGGCTGCTTCTGTAGGTGTAATATTCAGTTCTTTGGCCTTGGTGAGGTTGTTCAAAGTGTTGACGGGGAGAACGTCCTTAATTTTCTTATTTAATGACTCAATCGTACCATCGTACAGGAATTTTTCGGCGCCACATAACACGCCAGCAGTATTGTGCCACCACTCCGTTTGGAAGTGGATACCCTTGTCTGCAATCAATTTAGCTGGTCTGTATTCCTCTTCCTGGCTCGTTGCTTTCAACTGGTTATTTGCAGATCCCCAAATATACTTGCATTGAAGATCTGAAATATTCTTGCCGTCAAAGATGCCACCAATGGCGCTTGGACAAAGTATATCCACATCCATAAAGTATGATGTTTCTACTGGGACCACTTCAATGTTCCTGTCCAGATATGCAGTAATGAGCTTTTGACAGGCCTCGTCATTAATATCAGCAACATAAAGTTGCGCTTAAAGTAATGGCATGCAGTATGTCTAAATAAGTTGATCCCAGATATCGTTGCAAGTAAACTTCAAATATTAATGATTATAGGTGCTAAGTATCGGCGGCAGGTTAAACATAAATTCATGGAGGTAATAGATTGAAACATTATGTATTTAAGTTCGTATTGATAATGATGGTCCTCAGTAGCACTTGCACAATGGCTGCCCAGCAAAAACCTAATGTATTAGTGGTTCTGTTAGATGACGCAGGATTCATGGATTTTGGCAGCTATGGTGGAGCTACAGCCACACCCAATATTGATAAATTGGCGCAACAAGGGGTCAAGTTTTCTCGATTTTATACGGCACCCCAATGCGCGCCAAGCCGTGCCATGTTGATGACGGGCAAAGACAATCATCAAGTGGGTATTGGCTCTATCATAGAATCATTAGATCCAGCCCTAAGACAATATCCTGCGTATAGCATGTTATGGAAAGACGATACTAAAACGATGGCTTCCCGGTTAAAAGAGTCAGGGTATCAAACCTTTGTCAGTGGTAAGTGGGGCATAGGTGAGCCTGGTGCTAACTTACCTAGCAAATTTGGGTTTGATCGTTCCTTTGTTTTAGATGCAACTGGCGCAAGCAACTATGACCAGCGGCCATATATTCCAATTAGTACGACAGCGGAGTGGTTCGAAGACGGTGAGCCTACCACGCTGCCAGATGATTTTTATTCCTCGCGTAATTTAGTCGATAAGCTGATTGGTTATATAGATGGTTCTGAAAGCGAACAGCCCTTCTTTGCGTACTTGCCGTTTATGGCCATCCATATGCCTGTGCAAGTGCCTAAAGAATACATTGAAAAATATAACGGTGTGTTTGATCAAGGCTGGGATGTCATGGGCAAACAGCGTTTGCAAACAGCCATTGATTTGAAACTTGTACCCGGTGACACAAAACTAGCTAAAGCATTAAAGACTAACCGCAAATGGGAGCAATTATCTGAACCAGAAAAGGCCTACTGGGCCCGTGCAATGCAAGTGAATGCCGGTATGTTAGAAGCGGCAGACTTTCATTTAGGTCGTTTATTGGCTCGATTAGAAGCAAAGGGCCAATTAGATAATACCCTTGTGATAGTCACATCAGACAATGGCCCAGAAGGCAGTACTGTGGGGTTTGAAAAGGGCTTACAAGGAGCTTCGTTTGCTGCTTGGATGTCTATATACGACTGGAGTACCGAATTCGAGGATATGGGGGGTAAAAACGGCCTAACTACCATTGGGCCAGAATGGGCTTCTGTGTCATCTGGGCCGTTTAAACTGTTTAAATTCAATAGTTCAGAAGGCGGGCAACGTGTGCCTCTTATTATTTCAGGCTCGGGCATTATTAATCAAACTGATTTTCTTCAAGGTCGAGCGCATATGGTGGATGTTTTGCCGACCATTCTTGATGTGCTTGATATTCCATACGATCAAGATGAATTATACGGCCGAAGCTTGATGCCATTAATTAACGGCCAGTCACAACAAGTTTACGGCGCTGATGAGCCTTACGCTATTGAGGTGGGGGGCAATGCATCTTTGTATCGAGGGGATTGGAAAATTGCACGGGTTAATCCTCCTTCTGGGGACGGTCAGTGGCATTTATTTAATTTGGCCCTTGATGCAGGTGAAGCTAACGCTTCGGAGGATCAATATCCTGTACTGTTTCAAGCGTTACTAAATGAATACTTGGCATATGCTGCAGAGATGGGCGTGATTCAGCCAAATCTAAATTCTAATGTTAAAGCCCAAATTACCAAAAATATGATCCGCAAGCAATTGGGGCTCATAGGGCCAACCCTTATTTTCATCGTTGCTCTGATTGTTGCTTTGATTCTAGGTTTGGTTTACCTGCATCGTCGGAAAAAAACTTAATTAACTGCACCGTAACATGAATAAAATTGAGGGAAGTGGGATGACCATAAAAAAAATAGGATTAATTATTATCGTTGTTTTTGCAGCCATTGTTATTATTTATTTTGGATTACCAAAAGCCCTGAATACATTTGGATTGCATCCCCATTATGACATGCCATCATATGACCTAAGCGGCAAACGTGCTCTGATTGTAACCACTAGTCATGGTGTATTAAGTGAAGAGCTTGGCGACAAAGATGCCAAAGCAACAGGGGTATTTGGTTCAGAGTTAAGCATTCCATATTATGCTTTGTTGGATGCGGGTATTGAGGTAGACATTGCATCCGTTAAAGGGGGGGGAATTCCTATTGAACCTAACTCCATGGGCTGGCCACTAGCTGCTGCTGAAGATAAGCGCTTCAAACGGGACGCGGTTGCCTTGGCCAAAATTGCCCACTCTATCCCCATTAGTCAAATTGATATCACTAAATATGATGTTGTTTTTATGTCTGGTGGCTGGGGTGCAGCCTATGATTTGGGGCGTTCTGCTGAATTAGCGGATGTTGTGACTAAAGCGAATGCCAAAGATGCGGTGATTGGTTCTGTGTGCCATGGTGCATTAGGCTTAATCAATGCTAAAGCAAAAGACGGGTCGTCTTTGATTGCAGGGCGTAATGTAACCGGTGTAAGCGATTTGCAGGTAAAACAGTTGGGTATTGATGTTACTCCTTTACACCCAGAAACTGAGCTAAGAAAAGCCGGTGCTAATTATGAATCTAATACGGCGTTCCGAGATATATTTGCGACACACGTGGTGGTAGACGGTAATTTAGTCACAGGTCAAAACCAAAATAGTAGTGCAGAAACGATTCATCGTATTCTTGAAATATTAAGTCAGTAATCGCTAATAAACACTCACATTTAAAGGTTAGCTTTGTCTTAATTATTATCGCGATATATTAACATGTGGCATGACAATTTAAATGAAACGTAAAAGGGTAATTAAGCAAAAAATTGGATTTAAGGGCGGTAGTAGAGGGTAGTTGTTAAGAGTAGCCTGCATACAGGCTACTTGATAGTCCAGCTCAGAGCGTATTTATTCGAACTGTTTGACCAAACAGTTTACCTGGTGTTGCACAATATTCTGGGATTTTTGGGCGTCATAATGCTGATCAAGTCTGAGATTAACCCAAGTAAGACTACTAATTAACGTATTGAGTGCCGCAAAGCTTATGTCATCTTCGAGGATAGGTTTTGGCAAAACTGTTTGCAATGACGCTTTTTCCATCTCAAAAATCCGCTCATATTCTGAACCTAGGTATTCAGAACGAAAACGTCGCAGGCTTAGGCTTACTCGAACAGGGAATATTATTTCATAGATTTCGCAGCGGTTTTGAACAAGTTCATTTAATTGTTCTCGCCAGGTTGTGGTTTTATATGGCTTTAGATATATAGGCAGGACTTGATTCTCCAAATCTGAAGCGATTTCGCGAGTCAAGCTATCCATATCATCAATATTTCGAAAAACAGTACGTATACTTAATTGGGTTTGCTCTGCAATATCCGTAGCACGGGGCGAATAGTTACCCGAATAGATAAGGTCATGTATGGCTGTTTTAATCATTTCTCGACTACGAACACTGCGCAAACGGCGGCCATCGCTTTTAGTGTCATTGTTAGCGCGCGGTGTATTGTTCATAAAGTCAAACTCCAGATAACCAATTAAAGCTCACGTTAGTTGCGCAAGCATAGGCCCAAAACTGATGGTATTGTATCATATCATGCATGTATTGGCATGTTGCATGCCGATATGTGTTATGTACAAGTTTTTGCTACTGTGAATGCCTTAACACTAGGTGCTCCGGTATGGTTTTGTTATCGCTACATTGTCGACAAAAGCTTTATTTCGAACTGCTGTTGGGGTTTTCTTAGACCAACGTTTGAAAGATCTTCGGAAGTTTGCTGCATCACTGAAACCCAATAGCGCCGCTATTTCATTAATGGTTAGCTGTGTACCTATTAAATATTCATGGGCTAGTTTATTTCTAACTTGATCGAGTAATTGTTGGAACTTATAACCTTCTTTAGCTAGGCGACGCTGCAGGGTGCTTTCGCTCATGTGTAATTGATTTGCAACAAGCATACTCGTTGGGAATTCTGTCCCTGATTGTAAGAGAACTTCTTGTACTCGCTCGCTTACCATGCCTCTATGAGTATCTCTGGATAATAATCTATCGCACTGTCTTCGAAAAATGTCTCTGGCAACAGGGTTAGCGGTTGCAATACCCAAATTTAGACCAGCTTCATCAAAACTCAACACACTTCTATTGCTGTTAAATTGTACTTTTGAACCAAATAATTGTTGATAAGGGACTTTGTCATATGGCGCATCATAATCAAACTCAACATGTACTGATGTTCTGCCTCTTGGAATTAAAGTATTTCCGCTTCGCATGATTGCAGCGTAAAGAAGTTCAATGTAGAACCGTTCCAAATTATCGGGTAAATGAGGTGCTTTTATTTGTACTTCAACGCGACTTTCCCGTGGCAACATTTTCACATCTAAACTGGGTAATAACGCTTTGTTATATCGCACCAACAACTTAAGTGCGTCGCCGAGAGTGCTACTGGTAATGATGGCATAGCCAAAAATTCCCTGGGATGGAATATCCATGCTCGAACCAACCAATAAACCCAGTTGAAGATCAGTGCTAACTTCAATCGCATTGGTTGAAATTGTATCGAGTTGTTGGGCTGTCAAATTGAGCTCTTTTTCTAGATCACCTTCCTTAATGTCTGAGTTATTGAACAGGCAATTTACATCTAGCTTTCGAGCGTTGAACACGTTAATTAGTGTTTTTAAGTAGAATGAATGCATAAGCGATATTAAATAATAATAGTAGGTTGATGGTATTTGACACCATGATTGACTGTATTTAACCCTTTGTTTATTAGTTGGTCAACTATAATCCCTTTCGAATTTTTATAAGCTAACGAAAATAGAAAGGTAAACAGTATGCCAATGTATAAAGCACCTTTAAGAGATATTAAGTTCTTAATGAGAGATGTACTAGATTATTTCCCTCATTATGAATCGTTAGCAAATGGGTCAGATGCTACCCCAGACATGGTTGACGCTATTTTAGAAGGTATCGCCACCCTAAGTGAAGAAGTCTTGGCACCAATCAATTTATCTGGTGACAAAGAAGGCTGTCATTTTAATGAAGGCGAAGTGACTACACCTAAGGGTTTTAAAGAAGCATATAAAGAGTATATCGCTGGTGGATGGCAAGGTTTATCTTTCCCTGAAGAGTATGGTGGCCAAAATTTACCTACGTCGATAAATCTAATAAAAGCAGAGATCACCGGCAGCGCAAACTGGTCTTTCTCGATGTACCCAGGGCTAAGCATGGGTTGCATCAATACCGTATTAGAATATGGCTCTGAGCTACAGAAAAAACAATTCATGGCACCGCTAGTGAGTGGCCAGTGGAGTGGCACCATGTGTCTTACTGAACCACAATGTGGAACCGATCTCGCCCAAGTAAAAACAAAAGCAGAACTAAACGAAGAAGATGGTAGTTACCGATTAACTGGCACGAAGATATTTATTTCGGCTGGCGAACATGATTTAACAGAAAATATTATCCATATTGTTTTAGCGCGCATTCCTGGTGCACCTAAAGGAACAAGAGGAATTTCATTATTCATCGTTCCAAAAGTGAATATTGACAGTGAAGGTCAGTTAACAGACAGGAATTCTGTACATTGTGGCTCAATAGAACACAAGATGGGTATTCGTGCTTCATCAACATCGGTGTTAAATTTTGACGGTGCTACAGGATACTTGATCGGCAAAGAGAACGAAGGTTTAGAAGCGATGTTCACATTTATGAATACCGCAAGAATTGGCACTGCACTACAGGGTATTTGTCATGCAGAAGCATCATTTCAGGGCTCACTGGCTTATGCCAAAGAACGTCAATCTATGCGTGCTTTATCGGGTAAGAAACAACCTGACTCCAATGCGGATGCAATTATCTGGCACCCCGACGTTCGTAAGATGTTATTAACGCAACGGGCTATTGCTGAAGGTGGTCGAGCGATGATTTTTCATGCTGCGAAAATTGCAGACAAAATGTTTAATGCCACCGTTGCAGGTGATACTAAAAAACAGCAAGCCTATGATGATGAGCTGGGATTTTATACGCCCATTCTGAAAGGTTTTATCACTGAATTAGGACTAGAGTCTGCAAACTTAGGTATGCAAGTGTTTGGTGGACATGGTTATATTCATGAGCATGGAATGGAACAGATTGCTCGTGACGCTAGAATAGCGACTCTCTACGAGGGCACAACAGGTATACAAAGCTTAGATTTATTAGGGCGTAAAGTGCTGATGTCTAACAAAGGACAATCAATTCGTGACTTTAGCAAAGTAATTTTTTCATTCGCTAAACCGCACTTATTTTCACGTGGACCTGTTGGTAGTATGGCTCGTACTTTATGCAAACGTGCAGTGGAGTGGAACATCATGACACTGCGTATTATGTTTGGCGCGGCTAAAGACCGAGAGTTGGTCGGCTCGGCTTCAGTTGATTATCTTATGTACTCTGGTTATGTGATGATGGGTTATTTTTGGGCTTTACAAGCTGAGAAATCAACGGCATTACTTGAGAGTGGCAAAGGCGAAGAATCAAATGATTTCTACACATCAAAAATTCAAACTGCAGAGTTTTACTTTGACCGTTTACTTCCAAGAGCATCTGCTCATAAACAATCTGCAGTGTCTTCGACAAAATCGTTGATGCAAATGGACAACGAACATTTTAACTTTTTGTAGAACTAACTTTTATGATTTACAAATCGATTAAGAATTTTTAAATCATAGGATCATAAATCGACACACATTAGCCATATAATACAGGTTTCATGGCTGATGTGTCTGACTGATAAAGCACTACATCATGAAATAGTTAGCGAGTTGAGAGTCCCTCAAATATTCTTTTTGATG
>JBLHNW010000166.1:0-7883 GCA_047622205.1 Paraglaciecola sp. | reverse complement strand
GCTTGCCAGTCAAACTTTCCGGCAATAGCGTCCTGTAACATACTAAGAGCGGCGTCGAATAACTTTTCTGGTGCTACTACTGCATCTACAGCGCCATGAGCAAGTGCTGCGGCTGCTTTACGATCACGACCCGTTGTCATCCACTCAACAGCATTGTCTGCGCCAATCAAACGAGGTAATCGTACCGTGCCGCCAAAACCCGGCATGAGGCCCAGTTTTACTTCAGGAAAACCAATGTTGGCGGTGGTATCGGCTACACGTAAATCACAAGCAAGGGTCATTTCAAAACCGCCACCAAGGGCAAAACCATTTATTGCGGCGATAGTTGGGAAAGGCAAATCTTCAAATTGGTCAAATACTTGAGAGGTCTTTGCTACCCAAGCGAGTACCTCTTCGTCAGGCATGCTAAATAAACTAGTGAACTCAGTGATATCTGCGCCAACAATAAAGGTCGACTTGGCAGAGCGCACTACAACGCCCTTAACATCATTGTTGTTTTTTAGTGCTTCGCTTGCGTCAGCAAGCTCTTGTACTGTTTGCTGATCGAATTTATTAACTGATCCTTGGGCATCGAATACAAGTTCTGCAATACCGTCTTGCAACAGGGCTACTTTGAGGCTTTTGCCTGCATATATCATTATTATCTCCTTTGGCGTAAACCAGGATTAAGGGCGCAAACTATAAGATAGTCTGTAACCCGAGATGTAGGGTGGTTAAATTCTTGTAAAATAAATTGGAAAAGGCAACCTAATTATAACAACTGTTGAAATTGGGATACTTTGGTTTATTTCAACTGGTCATGCCAGTCTAAAGGTCATATTTCTTGAAATACTCGAATTTCCTGATGATTGATGCTTGCATCTTCCTACAGAACTCTTATGGTAGGCTTTTTTATCACCTTCAATTGGCCTACATTATTTTCCATTTTGTTTTTTCTACGTTATTCGTTTGTATTTGTTTATCTTCCTTAATTATCGGAACACCTGCCCTTGCATCAGAAGAATCTGCAATTGAACAACAACGTATATTATTCACCAAAGCTGAAGGCTTAACCAATAAATCTAATAGTCGAAATTTCCACGACTCACTAGAGAAGTTAGGGGATTATCCTCTAGTACCCTATTTGCAGCAAAAAGCACTTATGCATTCCTTGACCTTAAAGGATGAGGAGCAAGTTCAGCATTTCCTAAGCCTTTATGAAGGTACTCCTCTGGACAAACCGCTTAGGAAAAAATGGCTACAGTTACTCGCCAGAAAAAAACAGACTGAGCTGTTTCTGCAGTATTATCGCAATGTAGGCGATCAGGGATTGGCTTGTAAAAATCTGGAATACATCATGGGGAATTCGTCCCGAGAGCAAGAGGCTTTAGAGAGAGTATCCGATTTATGGCTAGTTGGAAAATCACAACCAAAGGCCTGTGATCCGATCTTTGAGCAGTGGCAGAAAAAAGGATATCGCACCTCATCATTGGTGTTACAACGGCTTGCCTTGGCTGCAAAGGGTGGCAAACATACTTTAATACCGTATTTAAAAAAGTTGTTGCCTGAGGAACAGCAATATTTGGCCTATTTATGGTTAAATGTGAGACGTTCTCCCAGTTATGTGAGCAAGAGCTCCAAGTTTCCCGGTGTCAATCCGGAACAAGAAAGAGAAATTCTTACCTATGGTTTGAGCCGATTGATTTGGAGTGACCGCGAGCTGGCACTTAAAAGCTGGCAGGTACTAAAGGGTTTGTTTTCGTTTAGTCCTGAGCAGGCTGAACAGATCGCCAGCAAATTTGCCCTTAGTCTGGTGATCATTGACCATGAGCAAGCTGAATATTGGTTGCAACGTGCAAGTAGATTGTCCGGTGGGGATGAAGAAGTACTGCGTTGGCACATGGCGCATCTAGTACGTAAAGATCAATGGCAAAATGCATTGGATGTCATTGAGTTCGCACCTCCTGAAATTTCCAAAAAGAATACTTACCAGTACTGGAAGGGCAGAGCTTATGAGGAATTGCTAGCGCCAGAGATAGCGACCAAGGCTTTTACTGAGTTATCTCAGCGACGTCATTATTATGGCTTTTTGGCTAGTGGAAAATTAGCCATTCCTCCAAGTCTGCAAAATATACCATTAAATTTCAGTGACGAAGAAATACGTTCAATAATATTACTTCCCAGTGCCCAGCGAGCACACGAACTTTATAATCTCGAACGGTTTACTATGGCGAGACGAGAGTGGCGGTACCTGCAGCAACAGTTGAATGATCAGCAGAAATTAATGTCTGCGGTTATTGCAGACAGCTGGGGGTGGCACGACCAGGCCATTTTTACCTTTTCAAAAGTGGGATATTTGGACGACTTATCGCGAAGATTTCCTATGGCATTTAATGAAACGCTTCACGGCCAGGCAGCCAAAAATAACATCGACCCTGCCTGGGCATTCGCCATCGTACGCCGGGAAAGTTCATTTATGCCGGACGCTAATTCTGGCGCTGGTGCAAGAGGTTTGATGCAGCTTATGCCCGGTACAGCGCGTTATATGGCCAGTAAAAAAATATCCAGTAGAACGCTTTATGATCCCAAGCAAAATGTTGCACTTGGCACCCAGTATATGCGTTATCTAATGGATAAAATGGACAATAACCCAGTGCTGGTTACTGCATCATATAATGCCGGTTGGCGCAAAGTACGGGGTTGGCTGCCGGAAAAGGGCACCTTGCCAATGGATATATGGGTCGAAACTATCCCTTACAAGGAAACGCGCAATTATGTGAAGGCGGTGATGGCCTATAATCAGATTTATTCTCAGCAATTGGGACAAACCAACGATCTGTTCACTGACCTGACTACAATGGAAATATCTTCCATGGCAGAGACAAATTAGCCACACTGAAGTGGAACTGCAATTGTGCCTTGTGATAGTGTATTGGCATAATAATAGTCATTGAGATGCAAGATGCAGGCGCTAGTCGAAACTTATCCCCAGCACATCGAAGAGTTACAAAATAGAACTCGAGAAGCCATTCAACGCGAAGGTATTGATGGTTTGATTATTCATTCTGGCCAAAGCAAGCGTATGTTTTTGGATGATAATAATTATCCATTTACAGTTAACCCTCAGTTTAAAGCTTGGTTGCCCGTTTTGGATAATCCAAATTGCTGGTTGATTGTTAACGGCAGTGACAAGCCTAAATTGGTATTTTATCGACCTAAAGATTTTTGGCATAAAGTTCCACCTGAACCCGATGACTTTTGGGCGCTGCATTTTGATATCGTTTTACTCACCCAGGCTGGCGCCGTTGAGAAACTGTTGCCATTTGATAAGAGCAAATATGCTTACATTGGCGAGTATATTGAAGTGGCAAAAGCTCTTGGTTTTGATTTGGTAAATCCCGATCGGGTCATGCACTATTTACATTACCAACGAGCTTATAAAACGGATTATGAGTTGCACTGCATGCGCGAAGCCAATCGCATTGCCGTAGATGGTCATCGCGCCGCTGAAAATGCTTTTAAACAGGGCCAAAGTGAGTTTGATATTAATTTGGCCTACTTGGCTGCTGTGCGACAAGGCGATAATCAAGTGCCATACAACAATATTGTGGCCCTAAATGAGAACGCGGCAATTTTGCACTATACCAGTTTGGATACGGAGGTAGCAGATTTGTCCCGCTCATTTCTAATTGATGCGGGTGCCAATTTTCATGGATATGCCGCAGATATCACTCGTACTTACTGTCACACGCAAAACGTTTTTAACGAACTTATTCAAGCGATGCATGGCGTAACTAAAAGCCTGACTGAACTGCTTAAACCCGGTTTAGCATACACAGAAATGCATATTGCTGCATATCAGAAAATCGCTGAGTTACTGTCACAATTTGGTGTGGTTAATCTAAATCCTGATGACATAGTGACCGAAAAAATCGTCAGTACTTTTTTCCCTCACGGTATTGGCCATTTCCTTGGCTTGCAAGTACATGATGTTGCCGGGCATGCGGCGGATGACAGAGGAACCCCGAATCCAGCCCCACCTGCTCACCCGTTTCTGCGTACAACACGCATAATCGAACCAAGACAGGTGTTCACTATTGAACCAGGATTGTATTTTATTGACAGTCTGTTAGCAGAACTTAAAAGTAGCAATCAGTCGAAATATATAAACTGGGACATTATTAATGAGCTCAGACCCTTTGGTGGCATTCGTATTGAGGATAATATTATTGTACATCGTGATAAAAATGAAAATATGACTCGAGATCTAGAACTACACTAAATAGTATATTCCCCTGCTACCGAAAGAAAAGAGAATAAACTGACAGGAGATGAAGTAGGAGGCGCCTTGAAATTTCTGAAGATTAAAGAGCTGGTAAATAACAGCGACAAGATATTTGAAGTACTACTGCTTTTGAGTATGTTGGTTATAAGTCTTATTTGGATACTAGAAGAGAATCTGCTGGTTATTCTGGAATACGATAGATACGGTTATCTGTTTTCTCTGATTGCCATTTTATTATCGTTATATTTGAGTATAGTTCGTCAAAACACTCGCTTAGCAAAAGTTTTTTTATTCGTTTATCTGGTCATCTACTTACTGACTTTGATCATCTTAGGTTTCGCTCACGCGCTAAATTCTCTTTCAATATATTCAATCGCTTCAACCCTGCAATGGATGCCGATCGTTTATATTGTTGCCTTTTTGTTCTTATCCAACCGACAAGCTACATATAGCGTTGTTGGTATATATTTGTTTATGCTGGTATTGCTTTTTTTACCTTATTCAGGATTGTTTACCTTGCAAAATCCGGCTTTGAAGGCGCTATTGCTTAACGTGGCATTGTCCCATGCAGTGTATATATTTTGCATGTTTGGTGTGGTTAAGCTTAAACAAACAAAGCGAGATTCCGATATCCGCGCAGAGAAAATGGAGCAAGCGGCAAATGTAGATGGCTTGTTGGCAATAGGTAATCGGCGGTTTCTGCAGATGCAACTTGAGCAATGTGTGAATGCCAATAAAAGACTCGCTCTCTTGGTAATAGATATAGACCACTTTAAGCACATTAATGATACTTATGGGCATATTACCGGTGACGATGTACTGAGGCAGATCACCCAGTGTATGCAACAATGTTTGAGGCCAGAAGATGTTATTGGCCGTTGGGGTGGTGAAGAGTTTTTAGTGTTGGCAATGGGCGCATCGGCTACAAGTGCTGTGACCCTCGCAGAGCGCATAAGAAAAAGGGTTGAAGGACATCAATTTATGCATGTTGGCATGGTCACAGTTAGTATTGGCGTAGCAGAGTTTCAACAAAACATGACGGCAATACGAGCATTTTCAGTAGCTGATGGTGCCCTATACAAAGCTAAGGAAATGGGTCGGAATAGGGTGGAAGTAGCTTCCTAATTCACTTTTTTAATGGGTATTCTTAGCACCTATTAAGCACTCGCCAAGTAACTTAACTGACTAAGATGTCAATTAAGCGCAAAAATATTTTTTACGTGAAAGTTTAATTTATAATATATGGCGCGTTTTATAAATCGACTAACGCCATAGTGATTAGCGTCGATAGCCCAAACAGTAAGAATAATTGGAACTCACAATCAATGTTTAGAGTTATTTACGGTCTGCTACTTGCAGGCCTAATTTCGTTTTCTGCATTTTCTCAACAACACGATCAGACTCATGGTAACGCCCCACTAGATGTTCCGAATCTCTCAGGGATAATCAATATCGATGGCAATATTGATGAAGAGCAATGGCAACATGCAAAAGTCTTGAGTTTGAACTTTGTCACGCGTCCATTTGAAAACACCAATCCACCAGTTAAAACACAAGTACGCGTTTTCGAAAACAGCGATACCCTATTTATTGCGTTTAAAGCTTTCGACCCGGACATAAGCGAAATAAGTGGATTTTATCGTGATCGAGATAAGGTATGGAGTAATGATCTAGTTGGCCTAAAATTGGATACTTTCAACGATAAACGTCTTGCACATCAGTTTTTTGTTAATCCCTTAGGTATACAGGCTGATTCTATTCAAAACGAAATGACGGGTCGTGAAAGCGATAGCTGGGACGGTATTTGGCAATCAGCCGGTAAAATCGTGGATGATGGATATCAGGTGGAAATTGCCATTCCACTGCGCATCCTTAACTTTAAAGAAGGGCAAAAAAATAAAATATGGGGAGCAGAGTTTGTACGGTTTTACCCAAGAATAGAGCGCATGCGTATTTCTAATATACCTCACGACAGAAACAACTCCTGCAATTTGTGTCAACTAGGAAAAATAAGCGGTTTTGAAGGTGCTACACAGGGTAAAAATCTGGCTTTGATTCCAACATTAGTGCTGGGCAGCGGAAGCAGTCGAGACCTCGAAGAAAGCCGAGAATGGGAAGATTCTGACAATCAGGAAATCGGATTGGATGTTAAATGGGGTATTACTCCTGAGATATCTTTGCAAGCCACACTAAACCCAGATTTCTCTCAGGTGGAATCGGATGTCGCTCAGCTAAGCATTAATAATACATTTGCTTTGTTTTTTAATGAAAAACGGCCGTTTTTTTTGGAGAACACAGATTATTTTTCGAGTAATTATAATCTGGTTTATACGCGCAATATAGGTTCCCCCGATTATGGTGCCAAAGTAACTGGACGTGTTGACAATCACACCTTCGGCTTGTTTGTCGCAAATGATGAAACAACCACCTTTTTAGTCCCCGGAAATATCGGTTCAAGTGTCGCGCAAATTGAAGAAGAATCGATTAACGTAGCGCTGCGTTATCGTTACGATGTCTCAGATGACCTCTCAATAGGATGGACCAGTACCTTGCGTGACGCTGAGGGTTATCACAACTACGCCTATGGTTTGGATGTTAAATATCTGTTTACCCCCCAAGATACGTTTCGTTTGCAAGTACTCAATTCAGACACTGAATACCCTGATGAGCTATATAAGGAATTTTGTGATGATGATAAATGTGAGACGGAAGAAGATTTTTCCGAAGCCGCTTTACGCCTGCAAAAAACTGATAATTTTAGCGGAAGAGCATTACGAGCAAGTTATGATCATGAAGAAAGAGATTGGTGGTTTAGGCTACTAAATCAAACTCGGGACGAAGATTTCCGCACTGATTTAGGTTTTGGCTCTCGTGCTGACCATAATCAATCTGTGATTGGTGGAGGATACAGATGGTATAATGAAGATAGCTGGTGGAATCAAATTCGCCTCTCAGGTGACTGGGACATTGCCCACAATGATAACGGGGAATTATTAGAAAAAGAAGCCGAAATCGAACTCAGAATCAATGGTCAGTTGCAGTCATTCTTTGAAATTGGCTTGGTAGATCGAGATCGGGTAGGGCAGCGAGAAAACGCAAAAAATCTTGCTATTACCAACAACACAACACTGTTTAACGAACAGCAACTGAAAATTTTCTTTGAGATGCGTCCCATTGCAGAAGTTTATTTTAATACTTTTATGCGATTTGGCGATGAAATAGATTTTGATAATAACCGCCTTGGGAAACTTACGCATATTCGTCCGATCATCAACTGGAGTATTGGCAAACATCTGCAATTAAGATTGCGTCAAACTTACCGTAATTTGGACGTTGCAGGTCAACAGTTATTTACCGCCAATTTGACTGATTTTCGCACCACCTATCAGTTTGACCAGCGGCAATTATTACGCTTAATTTTGATTTACTCAGATATCGAACGGAATCAGGATAATTACACCTTTGATGTAGATGCAAAAAATCGCAGTCTGGGAGCACAATTACTGTATTCATATAAAGTAAATCCGCTCACCAAGTTTTTTATTGGCTATTCAGACTCAGCTTATGAAGACGATACTTTGAGCGCACTGACTAGAAACGAACGATCAATATTTATGAA
>JBLHNW010000165.1:0-7904 GCA_047622205.1 Paraglaciecola sp. | reverse complement strand
AGCGGAGGACTTGCCAAAAGCAAGTTTTGCCGGACAACAAGAAAGTTATCTAAATATACAGGGTACTGAAGCTCTTATAGCCAGTTGTCGTTTATGTTTTGCTTCCCTTTTTACGGATCGGGCAATTGCATACAGAGAGCAACAGGGAGTCGACAGTCAGGGTATCGCCCTTTCAGTCGGTGTCCAACAAATGGTACGCTCAGATAAAGCCTGTGCTGGTGTGATGTTTACTATTGATACTGAAACAGGTTTTCCCCATGCAGTTTTGATTAACGCATCATGGGGATTAGGTGAATCTGTTGTCAAAGGCAGTGTCACCCCAGACCGTTATATGGTGTTTAAACCTCTGTTATTCAATAAATTGTATAGTCCTATAATCGAAAAGCAGTGTGGCAGTAAATTAAAGAAAATGATCTACGCTCAGAGAACAAATAAGCCGCTTGGTAGTGTCATGAAAAAAACATCTGCTGAATTTACCCAAACCATTGATACTTCCATCCAGGAACAACATTCACTGGTGCTAAGTGATGATGAAATATTACTGCTGGCGAATTGGGCGACCTCAATTGAACGGATTTATGGCAGACCCATGGACATTGAGTGGGCAAAAGACGGCTCCACCGGCAATATATATATTGTCCAGGCTCGTCCTGAAACTATTGAGTCACGGAAAAATCGTCATTTATTGCGTACTTATTACCTGAAGCAAAGTTCACAGGTGTTGGTGCAAGGTGCCAGTGTAGGTAATGCCATCGCAACCGGTAAAGTATTTTGCTTAAAGGATCCAAGTGAAGGCGCTAGCTTTCCTGCTGGTTCAATTCTGGTGACAGAACGCACCGATCCGGATTGGGTGCCTATTATGAAAAAAGCAGCAGGGATCATTACCAATTTGGGTGGCACCACTAGTCATGCTGCGATTGTTAGCAGAGAGTTACAAGTTCCTGCTATTGTTGGCACGGGTAACGCCACTCAGGTACTCAAAACATTGATGGAAGTTACCTTGGATTGTGCATCCGGTTCAAGTGGTAAGGTACTACTTGGGGCCCTGGAGTATGGCACTCGGGTGGTTCACCTGGATGAAATACCTTCTACAAAAACAAATGTCATGATTAATATTGCGGTGCCGGACGGTGCTTTACGCTGGTGGCGGTTGCCAGTTGCTGGTATCGGATTGACACGTATTGAATTTATTATTGCCAGTATTATCAAAGCGCATCCTATGGCTCTTATTCATCCCGAAAAGGTCACAGACACCAACAAACATGAACAAATCTTAACGCTTATTGACCGCTATAAAGACGGTGCTGAGTATTTTATCGATACGCTGGCAACTGGAATCGCCAAGGTGGCGGCCTCAGTTCATCCAAAACCAGTGATTGTGCGTTTTTCGGATTTTAAAACAAATGAATATGGAAGTTTGATTGGCGGTGAATATTTTGAAAACAACGAAGATAACCCAATGTTGGGTTTACGTGGCGCTTCTCGTTACTACCATCCCAGTTACCGGGAAGCTTTTATGCTGGAATGCAGAAGTATTAAGCAAGTAAGGGAAAAAATGGGTTTTGAAAATGTCATTGTCATGATCCCTTTTTGCCGTACTCCGAAAGAAGCTGATGAAGTGTTGGCCATTATGGCCAAGTGTGGGTTGCAGCTGGGACATCGTAATCTAAAAGTGTATATGATGAGTGAAATCCTGTCTAACGTAATATTGGCCGAGCAGTTTGCTGAAAAATTTGATGGTTTTTCTATTGGTAGCAATGATTTGACTCAGTTAATCTTGGGGATTGACAGAGACTCTTCAGAGTTGGCACATCTTTTTGACCCTTGCAACGAAGCGATTACCCGAATGATTTCAGATGTAATCGACCAGGCCCACAAACACAATATCAAAATAGGTATATGTGGACAGGCCCCATCTGATTATCCTGAATTTGCCGAATTTTTAGTGAAATGTGGAATTGATTCTATTTCGCTTAATCCCGATTCGGTTGCATCAACCATTAACAATATTGCTAAAGCTGAAAACAAATATTGAAACAAAATAATTTATAATTCACTAGAACTGGAAAATGATTGGTGGAGCAGGGTGGTAGTATTGTTAAAATATTGCTGAAGTATGGTTTTGACTTTCATAAACGCTAGATGTTCAACATAAGGCTTCTCGATAAAATCGAGAGCGCTGGCCTTTATGGCCCGTACTGCTGTTGGAATTTCACTGTCAGCGTCACTGCTACTGGCCAATATAATGGTCGGGATAAGCTGGCTCTGGCGTACCATATTTTCCAACAATTCAATGCCACTTTCACTGACTTCCTGCAAATGAGCTTCTAGTAACAGACATGCCGCATTCTTGCAAATCTTCTGTTCTAAGAAACTTTCTGCACTGGTAAAACACTTTATTGTCGCGTTTAAAGGGGTAAGTAAGGATGAAAGAGAGGCAAGAGAATGCTTGTCGTGGTCAACCAGATAAATAATAGCTTGTCGAGTTGGAGCATAATTTGCTCTGAGCATTCTAACTTTAACGGCTTGGTAGTAATATTAGATTTTAAGATAGCCTCTTCTCTGTGTTTAAAACTGTTTTAGATCAAGAAACAACAATTTTTGTGAATTTTGCACATGAAAATGAAATCTAAAGAGTAAGGATTAGACTATTCCTGAGTTAACACCATGGTGACCAATTCGGCGAGGGAATGCGCCTGCATTTTTTCCATAACTTTAGCACGATGAATTTCAATTGTGCGCTGACTTAAATTCAAATCAATAGCGATGACTTTGTTAGCATGCCCGCTAATGACTTTTTTCATAACTTCTTGTTCACGTTTTGTCAGTGATTGAATACAAGTTTTGATATCCAATGCACGAAGCACAAGTTGATGTGTCTCTCTGTTTTTTTCAAGAGCGCGCTGAATACAATCCAGCAACTCCTGCTCACGAAAGGGTTTTTGGATAAACTCTAATGCTCCTTTTTTTATTGCCTCCACAGCCATTGGCACGTCACCGTGACCCGTGATAAAAATAATGGGTAGGGGACATTTCAATTCTCTCAACCTTTGTTGACATTCCATACCACTCATTCCCGGCATACGAATATCCAACACAATACATCCAGACAATGTTTTTAAACTTTCTAGGGGATAAGTATCTAAAAATTGCTGGGCGCTAGAATAAATAGTATTGTTGATGCCAACAGAGTCGAGCAACATACTTAATGAATCCAATACAGCCTCATCGTCATCAATAATATGAACCATAGGGTTGAAAAAGGTATTATTATTATTATTCATACTCTTAATCATTTATTTTTGTTTCCAATACTGTGTCAATAATTGGTTTGGCAGGTAAAGTAAATATAAATACACTCCCCTCTGGCTCTCTCGGATGATGTTTTAGATCGCCACCATGTGACTGAACAATAGACTGACTAATGGACAACCCCACACCCATACCTGTAGTTTTAGTGGTAAAAAAAGGTTGAAATAAGGTATCTTTATGTTCCTCACTGACACCATGCCCAGCATCAGATACCGCAACTTCAATAAACCACTGGTTAAGCCATCTTGAATGGATATGCACCGCTTTATTTGTCTGTTCTTCCATGGCATCAATGGCATTACGGATAAGGTTAAATAGCACTTGTTGGATTAGAATCGGGTCGACAGTAAGCTGTGGTTTAGGATCGATGGTTAAATGCAGTTTAATGCCATGTTCGAGCAAGCGAGTATCGATCTTTGCTAAGTCGATGGTGTCTTCTATTAGCTCATTAAGGTCGACGAGTTCTCTTTTAGCCGTTCGTTTTTTTACCAAAGCGCGCAGCCTGCGGATCACTTCACTGGCTCGCTGTGCCTGCTTATTTATTTTTTCAAGGGTATCGAATAATTTTCTTTGCTGAAAACCAGATTCAGCTGAATTGCTGCTGTCTCTACTTAGCATATTCTTGCAAGCTTGAGCATAATTACTTACCGCAGTTAAGGGTTGATTTATTTCATGGGCAATACCGGCGGCCATCTCCCCAATAGTGCTTAAGCGTGTAACATGAGCTAATCGATCACGGTTGAAGACGGCATTAGCATGGGCTTTAACCTGCCCAGAAATATCACGTATGATACCGACAAATTGTTTGTGACTGGAATCCTTGACTTCGCCTACCGACAGTTCTATTGGAAATATTTCACCACCGTTTTTCAGTGCCTTTACTTCACGGCCGATACCAATTACCTGTGCTTTATTTGTGTGCATATAATTATCTAAAAACTGATCATGCTCGCTTTGGTAAGGCTCTGGCATCAGCATGTTCACATTATTACCCACTACCTCAGTGGATTGGTAACCAAACATCTGTTCTGCAGCGGCGTTAAATAGTTCAACCTTACCGGTATGATCGATAATGATGATAGCGTCAACCGCAGCATTAAGCAGTGCAGTCAGTTTGGCGTTTGCGTCTTGAATATCATTTTTTATGAAGTTTAGTTTGTCATCTGGGGTATGACCTTTTGTCACTTTATTGTTCCAATAATCATATTTGTGATAATAAAAATATACGTACATTCCGCAATGGTTTACGCATAACAACGAATATCCAAGCCTTACCACTAAGGTATAGGATTTATCCTAACGGCGAAAGTCGACATTGGCAAATTTTGTAGTTTTGCCTTCTCAAACTAAATATTAAGAATGAGCAACGGGATACACTATGACGCTACATGCATTGAAAGCCAATAACGTTTGTCAACATTGTACACTTTCCTCAGTGTGCTTTGGCAGTGATAGTCAAACGCCTTTTACCGCAACGCAAAAATCACACCGGGTGTATCACCGGGGTGAATCACTCTTTTCCATGGGAGATACTTTCGATGCACTTTATATAGTGCGTGCAGGCTCAGCTAAATCATACTTGACGTCAAACAACGGTGAAGAACAAATATCTGGCTTTTATCATCCTGGTGACCTTATAGGTTTGGATGGTTTTGATAGTATGAAATATGCTCAGAGTTTGAGCTTTTTAGAAACCAGCAGTGTGTGTCGTATCGGTTTACCTGAATTCAGTCGCGTTATGGGCGAGTCTGCCACAATGCGCCAACGCTTATTGAAAAGCATGAGCCACTCATTAGTTGAGGAGCAACAATTATTGTTAAGTGTCAGCAAACTTAATGCCGAGCAGCGTTTGGCAAAATTCCTGCTGGATCTATCTGCGCGGTTTGAACAGCGGGGCCTGTCAGGCAAAATATTTGATTTAAGTATGACCCGTATTGATATCGCTAATTTTTTAGGAATGGCAATCGAAACTATCAGTCGCTTGCTGACCAGAATGCAGCAGCAGGATATTGTTAATGTTAACCGTCGGCAGATTACCCTGTTAAACATGGATAAATTGCGTGATTGCTTGAAAGATGAAGAAGAAAGATCTTGGGTCTTTCCTGTTGCCTACAACAAGTCTAAGGTAGATGTTCGGGTGTTATCAGCCTGATACCATAGGGTAAACATAAGGCGGTTACAGAGGCAAGTCTTGTTCTAATTCAAATTGATTTAGTGCCTCTAGTGCCTCACAGCCATAGACCATTGACGGGCTGCCCCCCATTAAAATTGCTACACCGATAGTTTCCAGCACTTCTTGACGGTTAGCGCCCGCTTTGAGTGCGTCATGCACATGAAAGGCAATGCAACCATTACAGTGCACGGAAATACCGATACTCAAGGCGATTAATTCTTTAGTCTTAGTATCTAATGCGCCCGTACTTATGGCGGCGGCATGTAGTTCACCAAAACCGGACATAGTTTCGGGAATTTCAGCAATCAATTTTGCGCTTAAATTACGGAGTTTTTCGTAGTTACCTATATGATCTATATTATTTATATGTGCCATTTGTCATATTCCGTTTGTTGTTATATCTCAATGGCTAGATGCAACAGAGATTTTTAAACAGTCAGATCGCCAACTGCATTCAAGTTGATCACATTCGCCCTTACGAGCTGTGGCGAAACAATCAAAATTACCTTCTGTACGTTGAATAACCCGGATTAAGTCTGCTTTTTTAATCCTGCCAGGATTTATTCCTAAGCTCTTGGCCAGAGTACCAATTTGCTTGATGTTCATGCTATTTCCCGAAGTTGATCAATACCTTAATACAAGGGACATTATGCGAAATAGCGGCAGCAGAGCCATTGACACAGATCAATCCAATGTTCGTAATGTTCGCTTTTCTTAGATTGACAGAACAAAAGGAGCTGCAGCAGCCAAATCTTAATGCGTGTGGTAAATAAGTCTATGCTAAAGCGCTATGACCTCGCCGGGTTCAAGGCCTGAAATGACTTCAATACCGGCGCCAACTTGCTGTCCTAAACGCACAAATCTTCGATTCAGTTGCTTGTTAGAGCTTACCCACACCATGTCCAACTGGCCGTAACTATGAACATATTCATAAGGTATCAGCAATAGTTCAACGTCCTCCAATTCTATGTCCATGCGGGCAAACATACCTGGGCGAAGTTTTTCATAAAATTGGATGTCAGCTTTCACGATAAAACTTCGGGCATTGGGATCAGCGGCCGGCACCATTTCTGAGACAGTAGCGGGGATGACTTGATTTAATGTGTCGAGCCTTATGGTGACGCTTTGACCAAGGGTTAGATTGACAGCTAGTGCTTCCCGCACATCTGCTTCTACCAGCAAAGAAAGGGGGTTGTATAAAGACAGCAAGGTTTGACCGGGAACTGCCATGCTACCAGGTTCGGCGCTGCGGTCGACAATACGGCCATCTATAGGGGAGAGTATTTCACTATAGCCTAGTGCTGTAACGGCTTCTTTTTCGGCTTGATTCGCTGCTTGAAGGTCAGAATTTAATCGACTGAAATTCGCTTGAGCCTTGTCTAAATCGCTAATAGAAGACAGTCCTTGCTGTTTTAGATTCTGCGTTCTTTGCAGGGTCGATACAGCCTCATCCAGAAGAGCCTGTATGGAGGCTATCCTTGCCTTAGCTAGTGCAATCTGAGTTGTTAGGGCGCTGTTTTCAAGGTTTACCAAGGGTGTACCTCTTTTTACCATATCTCCAGCACGTACGTGTATCTTCTCGATGCGCGCCATTATTCTACTGGCGATAACTGTGGTTTCCCGGGCACGAATTCCGGCTGGCATAGACTCCATACGCGGCACACTTACTAGCATGACCGTGAAAGTTTGCTGCCCAGAGCCCTCAGCAAGGATTCCAGAGCCCTCAGCAATGTTCACAGAACGACCGGGCAGGGTTAATGTGTCAGGTGCCACTTTAGTGCTGAACATGCCAGCCATCCAAGCAATTGCCAACAGCAGACCTAGTCCAGCTAGGATCGGCAGGGTGATTCGTTTTAAATTCATTTTTCTCATGATTTAAGCTCTTGTAGGTCATGGGTGCTGTTATTTGGAAAATCGTCTGTTACATTTTTTAAAACCTCATCAGAAAACACCAGGTAGTAGACCATTGGTACAACAAATAGTGAAAACAACGTGGAGGCGACAATGCCGAATATTATCGCCAGTGCTAATCCGCTAAATACCGGGTCCAGGGTGATAATCAAATTACCTAACAGTGTAGTGCCTGCTGTTAACAATACGGGGCGCATGCGCACTGCACCCGCTTGTACTAAGGCGTCCTTGATTTGCATCCCTTGTCCCCGAGCCAGAGTGATAAATTCAACTAAGATCAATGAATTGCGCACTACAATGCCGGCCAATGCAATCATGCCTATCATTGCGGTGGCGGTAAATAAAACGGGGTCTGGAGCACCGGCTATGGTGCGTTCACCAAACTGATTCATTAACCAAAACCCGGGCATAATGCCGATGATGGTCAAAGGAATGGCAGACATAATGATCAGTGAGAGGGCTGTACTAGAAGTTTGAATTCTGAGTACAAAAAAGATGCCGATCAAGG
>JBLHNW010000164.1:0-7911 GCA_047622205.1 Paraglaciecola sp. | reverse complement strand
CTTCCTGACTTTCTCCCCATTCTTTTGGATCGATTGCTGAGGGAAACAAGACGTCAGGCACTACACCTTTGTGTTGAGTACTTCCGCCATCAATCCGGTAAAATTTGGCGATAGTAAATTGCACACTACCAAGAGGGTTATCATATAAATCATATATTCGACCCAGCCCTCTATGTTGCTGAACCGTTCCTTTACCAAAAGTTTGTTCACCTAAAATTAACGCTCTTTGATAATCTTGCATTGCGGCTGCAAATATCTCGGAGGCAGAAGCGCTGTAACGGTCTACAAGAACTGTCAAAGGCCCATCAAAATAGGTAACACCGTCAACATCTTTTTCAATACGAATGCGCCCGGCCCCATCCCTAATTTGAACGATCGGACCTTTATCAATAAATAAACCTGATAACAGTGTTGCTTCAGTTAATGAACCACCGCCATTACCACGTAAATCAACAATAACACCTTGCACATTTTCGGCCTTTAGCTTTTCTAACTCAACTCTAACATCTTGATGTAGATTGTTATAAAAGGAAGGAATGGTGATAACGCCTAACTTCTGATCTTTGTTTGGTCCATTATCAGGCACATACACTTCGGATTTGGCTGCACGATCTTCAAGCTTGATTTTATCACGCGTTAAACTCACCACTTGTGGTGCTGAACTCTCAGACGAGCCTTTCACAACTTGCAGTCTAACAATACTGCCTTTCGGCCCTTTGATAAGTTCAACGACCTCATCCAGTCGCCATCCAACAACATCAACAAAATCGTCATCGTCCTGAGCAACACCAACAATTTTGTCCTCAGGCTTAATCTTGTCAGATAAATCAGCCGGTCCGCCGGGCACAATACTGCGGATCACTGTGTAGTCATCTTCACTAAGTAAGACCGCGCCAATTCCTTCAAAGGACAGATTCATCTCCATCTGGAATCGATCAGCATTACGTGGAGAAAGGTAACTGGTATGGGCTTCTATACTGCGAGCAAAAGAGTGCATAACGGTTTGAAAAACATCTTCACTGCTAGTCTGACTCAGACGTTTTATTGCGCGTTTATACCTTTTGGTAAGCAATTCCTGGGTTTTTGCCCATTCTTTGCCTGCCAGTTTAAGGTTTAATGCATCGTATTTTACCCGTTGACGCCATAATTCATCTAATTCACTATCATTTACCGCCCACTTTGCCTCTTCTCGGTCAAATACAAAGTTATCACCAGCCACTTCATAATCTAATTCTTTGCTTAATAACGACAGGGCATAATTGTAGCGCTCGATACGACGTTGCATATTCAATTGATAAATATTGTATGCAATGGACAAATTACCCTTTTCAATAGCGTCATCAAACTTATCACGATACTGTTTAAAGCCTTCTATATCAGATGCTAAGAAAACATTTCTATTTAAATCAAGCGAGCGTAAGAATCGGTCAAACACTTTCCCTGACAATTTATCGTCAAGATCAATTTCTTTGTAGTGAGAGCGCAGAAAGTGTGAAGAAATG
This sequence comes from Paraglaciecola sp., assembly GCA_047622205.1. Taxonomy (GTDB): domain Bacteria; phylum Pseudomonadota; class Gammaproteobacteria; order Enterobacterales; family Alteromonadaceae; genus Paraglaciecola. The sequence continues at coordinate 6,409 of JBLHNW010000164.1, read as the reverse complement.
CGTTTAGCAGACACTGCATGCTGGGATTCCTGCACGAGTGTGGGAATTTCATCGATGCTTTTAGCATTATTAACCGCTACCGCTGATGTACTTGCCATCAACAGGGTAGACAAAACTGATACTCGAATTGACTTAATCATAAAATTACCTCTTAGAACGGGCGAGCCTCAAGTTGTCCTCTTGAACCTTTACTACCATGCCGGAATCCAGTTGCACTTGTATACCATCTTTACCTACACCACTAATTGTTGCAGGCATCGGAGTTTTCCCTACTTTTACTGTTACTAAGGTTCCAACCACTAGTTGGTCAGGAGTTAGCTTCTGAGCAGGAGGCAATTTGGGTTTTGCGACTTCCTTAATACTTGTTTTTTCGACAGATTTAAACTGTGGAACCACATTATTTTTGTAACTTTTCTTTACAGAAGGCTTTTTTGCATTCTGCTCTTTACGACGTTCAGCCACCTTGGCTTTACTTTCTTCGAGCTGAACTTTAGCGTGATCTGCATGTTCTTTTTCAATTGGAGCGTCTTTATTACCGTCTAAATCGACTCTAAACGCCCCCTCTTTAACTGAATACAAGTATCGCCAACTATTAGTGTAGTGACGAAGCGAAGAGCGAAGCAAGGTTTTGCTCACCTTAGGCTCTTCACTCAAACTAGCCGCTAAATCTTGAAATATACCTATTTTTAGGGGTTTGGCATCACCAACCACACTAAAACATGCTGGGTACGTTTCAGCTAAAAAACTAATTACTTCTTTACTACTGGTAAACTTTTCTGAAATTTCCATTAATACTTCTGGTTTATCTATGTTATCTAGGTTGTTGATGCTCATCATCCCAAGTTGCCAATAGTTGGTCAACCCAGTCGTACAAATCATCTTCGTCTATATCAAGTAAATGACTATCTTCTCGCCAATTTTCCCAAATATACTGGATCATGTTCTCTAACGATACTGAATCTATGTCTTCATCAGCCTTTTCATATAACATATGCAACAGTGAGTTTAGTCTGTCAGCCGCTTCTTCGGCTTGATCTTCCCAAAACTCCATATCTTCCAATGTCGCTAAAGTTACATGTATATCTACCATGTTTTTCATTTTATCGCGTCCTGTAGAATATCTACAAGTTGATTCAGACCATCAATATCGTTCTGGTCAAAACGTCCGACATTGGGACTGTCCAAATCCATTACTCCGAGTAGTTGACCATTTTTGAAAAATGGTAGCACAGCTTCGGACCTAGATGTTGCATCACAGGCAATATGCCCAACAAATTCGTGAACATCATGAATAAGTTGAACTTCTCTACTCAGAGCTGCTGTACCGCAAACACCTTTTCCTAATGGGATGCGCGTACAGGCGTGTTTACCTTGGAACGGGGCAAGTACTAATTCATCACCTTTCAACAAATAAAATCCTGCCCAATTGACATCTGGTAACTGCATGTACATTACGGCACTAAGGTTTGCCAAATTGGCAATCAAATCTTTTTCACCCTCCAACAATGATTGAACCTGCTGGGCTATTTCTATATAAAGTTGCTGCTTGTTATTAACCAATTTGAGTACTACCAAAATCTCTTGTAAAAAATTGCTACGTTCTTAAAGATGCAAAATACTTGGAATACATGCAAAGTGAAAGCCCTGAGGTAAAAAAATTCTTAAATTAATCGCAGAAACCCGCGGCTCCGGTGCTTTTACATCTGTTTTAGATGTTTATTCCCAAATAAAAACCATATTAATCAATTTAGCTAATAAACCGTAATTGCTTATCGTCTTCGAATAGCAAAATACTTTCTTTAACGTTTCTATCGTCCCGGTAGATGCTATTCAACAGGAGTTGCCGGTAAGCTCTGGGAAATCAGAGGCACCTATGAATGAATTAGTTCAGCGCTTTTGTGTTCTATGCTGTCGCAATTTCAAAATACGTCTAAGTTTTTGATAACGCTACCCCCAGAGACACTGTTTAAATGTGAGCTCTGTGCAAGGTGACTAAAATGGCAACTTTTAGCTGAGTGTTATAAACATGTACTGATTTTCCGCTATTAATAACCCGCTTAAAATGTAATTTCCGAACCGCAGTAAGCATCACTCTTTTATTACTTCATTCAGAAACGTTTCCAATACCAGGTTTGTGCGCGCACCTTTGCGTACAACCAAATGATAAGCAGTAGTAAAATTGTATTTATTAGGATACACCGCCTTCATTTGGCCAGCTTCGATCCAACGTTTTGCATAGTGGGTAGGTAAGTAACCAATATAGCATCCGGTCAAGATTAGAAACGCCACTCCCTCTCGATCCGTAGCCGTGGCCGTAGTATTAAGATTTTGGTAGTGAGTTTTAGTTTGCGCAGTTTGCGCATAAGTCGGTGCGACAGCGTCCATACTATTAACTAAGGTTTCGCTAATCTCGGCATCCTGCAAAAGAAAAAGCGGGTGTTCCACATTGCAGTATAAGTGGGATGTCTCAGTATATAATTCATTGTACTCGAGACCGGGAAGAGGTCTTAAATCGGGTACCACACCGACGTGTAGCCCGCCGTCAAGAAGATGTCGTTCAATTTCATTAGGAGGGATCATACTGATCTTTATCTCCACTCCTGGTCCCTTAGTTTTTAACATTTTAAGCGCTTTAGTCACTCGCATATGATGCAAAGTAACCAGATTATCAGTTATCCCGATACTCAGTTCACCGGTTAACTCCGCATGTATGGTATTTACCTGTGTTCTGAAGTTTTCCAGAGATGTCATTAGTTGTTGGCTAGCCTGGTAGACCAATTCGCCTTCTTTTGTCAGAGAAAAACCAGCTCTTCCTCTTAGGCACAGTCGTAGGCCCAGCCTCTGCTCCAAATCAGCCATACTAATACTGATTGCAGAGCGACTGATGTTAAGTTCAACTTCCGCCGCAGAAAATCCTCCGCATTCCACCACGGTTCTAAATACACGTAGCAGACGAATATCGAAGTTGCTAAGTTGCGAGCTAAGTTTTTGTTTTAAAGGCATAGGCACCAAAGAGAAACTTAAATAAGCAAATGCTTATCCAAAGATTATTTAAATGTAATTTAACAAACCCTTCACAAAATACAAACTGATATTTAAATTACTCACTTTTTTGCTTTACGACACTAATCTGAGGTAGTGCAACATGTCCAATAACAACAGTTCAAATTTGGAATTGCCTAGCCGCGAGTCCCTTGAAGCCTTTTGGATGCCTTATACTGCGAATCGTTATTTTAAAGATAATCCACTTATCGTGACGAGTGCTGAAGGTTGTTATCTGACAACACAAGAAGGCAATACTGTTTTTGATGGTCTCTCCGGGTTATGGTGCTGTGGGATGGGACACGGTAGAAAGGAAATTATTAAAGCAGTCTCTGCCGGCATACAGCAATTGGACTTTTCACCTACCTTTCAGGTAGGTAACAATCTTGCGTTTCAAGTAGCTAATAAGGTTAAGGAAATAACTCCTAAGGGTTTAGATTACGTGTTTTTTACAAACTCAGGCTCAGAGGCTGCTGATACTGCGTTAAAGATGGCTCGCGCTTATTGGCGACAAAAAGGACAAGGTACAAAAACGCGCTTTATTGGTCGAGCCCGGGGTTATCACGGAGTTAACTATGGAGGCATGAGCGTCGGCGGTATAGGTGCCAACCGGAAAATGTACGGTCAGGGAATTGAAGCTGATCATCTGCCCCACACCTGCCTCCCAGAGAATCGTTTTTCAAAAGGTACACCTAAATATGGTATCGAATTGGCAGACGCATTAGAAGATTTGGTTGCCTTACATGATGCTTCCAATATCGCCGCGGTCATTGTTGAGCCTATGTCGGGCTCAGGAGGCGTGGTTATTCCTCCTGATGGCTATTTAAACAAGATCCGGGAAATTTGCACAAAACACGATATATTGCTAATTTTTGATGAAGTGATTACCGGATTTGGACGTACCGGGCATGCATTTGGTGCCGATGCTTTCGGGGTAAGCCCTGATATTATGACCTTGGCCAAAGGTTTAACAAATGGCTGTGTACCAATGGGTGCAGTGGTGAGCAGTAGTGAAATTTACCAAACATTTATGCAACACGGTGGACCCGAGTATAATGTTGAATTTCCACATGGCTATACTTATTCTGGCCATCCAGTTGCTTGCGCTGCAGCATTAGCCGCTCTGGATATTTTTCAAAAAGACAATATTGCACATAAAGCAGCCCAACTAGCGCCCTACTTCGAACAACAAATTCACCAGTTAAAAGGGCTTAAACATATTGTGGACATTCGCAATTTTGGGCTTGCAGGTGCACTTGAAATTGACACTTTTGGTACCGAACCAGGCAAACGACCATTTGAAATTTTCAGGCGATGCTGGCAGGCTGGCATGTTCGTAAGATGTGGCGGCAATACCATCCAACTGGCACCACCATTTATAAGTACTAAAGAACAAATCGATGAGCTATTTAATGTGCTAAGTGATGCCATTATTGCAACTGACTAACTGAGACGACACCCTATGTTAACAATTAAACACTTTATTAATGGTCAGGATATAGATGAGAAGAAACGCTATCAGGACGTATACAACCCTGCTTCTGGTATGGTCGTCGGCAAAGTTGCTCTGGCATCCAATCAAATGGTTGAACACGCGATAACATCTGCAAAAGCCGCGTTTCCTGCCTGGCGGGCAACGCCGCCGCTAAAAAGAGCTCAGGTGATGTTCCGTTTTAAACAATTACTTGAACAGCATAGCAGTGAAATTTGCGAATTATTGACCACTGAACATGGCAAAGTAACCGACGATGCGTTTGGCGAACTTAGTAGAGGCATTGAGAATGTTGAATATGCCTGCGGAGCACCTGAACTTCTCAAGGGTGAATACTCCAGAAATGTCGGCCCCGGTATTGATAGTTGGTCTGAATTTCAACCACTTGGAGTAGTAGCAGGCATTACGCCATTTAATTTTCCGGCAATGGTGCCTCTGTGGATGTATCCAATGGCGATTGTCTGCGGCAATACATTTATCCTAAAACCCTCGGAACGAGATCCAAGTGCACCGCTTTTTATTGCCAAACTTCTTAAGCAAGCTGGATTGCCTGATGGGGTTTTTAATCTTGTAAATGGTGATAAAGAGGCGGTTGATAGTTTACTAAGCGCCACTGACGTTCAAGCAGTTAGTTTTGTTGGTTCCACACCTATTGCAGAATATATTTATACTCAAGGAACTGCCAATGGTAAGCGAGTACAGGCATTAGGCGGCGCAAAAAATCACGCAATTATAATGCCTGATGCAGATATTGATAACGCCGTAAATGCTCTGCTCGGCGCTGCTTATGGGTCTTGTGGTGAACGGTGTATGGCGATTTCCGTTGCGGTTTGTGTTACTGATAAGATTGCAGATGAGGTGGTAAAGCAGTTAGCAGGTAAAGTAGCCGATTTACGCATTGGCTCTGGCATGGTTACGGGCCAGGAAATGGGCCCATTGATCAGTGCTGAACAATTGCAAAGAATTTCGGCTTTGGTTGAGCAAGGTGTCGCAGAAGGAGCGGAACTGGTCATTGACGGACGAAACTTAACTGTAGAAGGAAACGAGCAGGGCTTTTTCCTCGGTGGTTGTTTATTTGATAACGTTACTGCAGACATGAATATTTACCAAACCGAAATATTCGGCCCGGTATTATGTGTGGTCAGAGTACAAAATATGTTAGATGCCATGCATCTAATAGACGAACATGAATACGGTAATGGCACCTGTATTTTTACCCGAGATGGTGAAGCCGCCCGTTATTTCTCGGATCATATTAATGTGGGCATGGTTGGTATCAATGTACCGCTGCCCGTCCCTTCTGCCTATCATAGCTTTGGTGGCTGGAAACGCTCTTTGTTCGGTGATCTATCGGCTTATGGACCTGATGCGGTGCGCTTCTATACACGACGTAAAACCATTACTCAGAGATGGCCATCATCAGGAGTGAGGGAAGGTTCGCAATTTGCCTTCCCTAGCTAACAGACAATAATTGACACTATATCGACATAATCAGTACCAGTTAACAACTAAATCGAATAGAAAAATATTTTGGTAACAAGGAGACACAATGAGTGTGAAGCAAGACATCCAATCAAACAGGTTGCATGATCAGGAGATTGTTAATAACTTTGAGGATATAGCGCCCCTACTGACCCAAAAAGAGGTTCTAGTGGCCAGTGAACGTTGCTTATTCTGTTACGACGCTCCTTGCATAAAAGCCTGTCCAACGGCTATCGACATTCCTCTTTTTATTCGTAAAATCAATACCGATAATGCGCATGGTGCTGCCAAAGAAATTCTCTCAGCGAATATACTTGGTGGCAGTTGTGCCCGAGTTTGCCCTACCGAGACATTATGTGAAGAAGCCTGTGTTAGAAATACTAACGAAAGTGC